>CBFGJU010000196.1:0-2717 GCA_965649155.1 Caldifarciminota bacterium
ATAGCCACCCAGAAGCGCTGAGGCTATCGCCTGAGTAACGAGAATATCAATCTTCATAAACCCAGATCGCCCGCCACTCCACGCATGGCGTCCAGACAGAGGCTCAGGAATTCATCCAGCTCCATACCAAACGATTCACACGAAGCCATCTGCTCTCGGCTAGCGCCAGCCGCGAACCGCTTTTCCCTGAACCGCTTCCGGAGGAACTCCAGGTCAAGGCCCGCGAGGGTCTTCGTGGGGTGCATTAGCGCGCAAGCGACGATGAACCCGGTTGTCGGATCAACAGCGTAAAGAACCCGCTCAAGTGTGGTTTCCAGGGGCTTTTTCTCAGCGTGCGCGAGGATTGCGTTCAGAATATCGTTATCGGTGAATCCGGCGGCCCTTAGCTTCTCCACGGTGACCAGGCCATGCCTGGAGAAATCCTCTGAGGTCTCGGAGACATCAAGGTCGTGGAGGAGTCCAGCGATCTCCCACCTATCCTGATCCTCCCCGAGCTTCTGCGCCAGCGCCCTCATGCAAGCGGCGCACGCGATCATGTGCTTGACCAGGTTCTTGTTCGGGACGGCTTTCCTGATCAGCGCGACGGCTTCATCTCTCGTCATGGCGAATATTATATGGCCTTCCCGGCGCGGGTTTTCCAACACGCTTGCTACGCATGCGGAATAAACCTGCGGTAAGGTCTCAAAACAAAGCCCCGGGAGAAATCTAACCCCCGGAGATGACCCTGTAAAGCCCCGCGGCCCCGGCTTTCGGCACCGATTTGCCCCTGGGAATCTCCAGCACCTCCACCTCAATCCTGCCAGCCGGCAGGTCAAGGGTTATCCTGTCCCCTGGTTTTATCTCCTCGGAAGGCTTTGCCCTCCTGCCATTCACAAAGATGTAGCCCCTGTCGCAGGCCTCCTTGGCGTATCTCCTCTGCTTTATAAGCCTGGCTAATTGCAAAAACTTGTCCACGCGCACCATGAATTTATAAGGCCCCGATAATGCGCCGGACAAACAGGTTGAAAGTGCCCCGGACCCGGCTCTATGCTTTCCCGGATGAGAGGTGAGATATGTCCCTTTTGGTTAGCACAACTATTCTGTGTTACGCAGGTGACCTGTCCGTGACCCTGAACTACTCCGGCAGGATTGACGCAGTCGCGAGGGGCAACAGCGCGGCCTCACAGCCTTTCGGCACCTGGACGAGCTACACGGTTGACGAGGCCCCTCCTGGCTCGGAACTGGTCGCCGCGTGGCTGTTCTGGACATCGGGCATCTACAACTATTACCCCGGCATCCTCTCTGATGTCGGCTTCCAGGCCACCAATATCCCATACACCGTTCTCGCCAGCGACAACCACTTCTACACCAACTACATGTATGTGATGGTGAAGGATGTGAGTGGACTGGTCGGCAATTCAATAAACCAGGTCTATGAGTGCGAGAAACGCGACAACACCAGCGGCTTTTCCTGGTGCATCCTTCTGGTCTACCGGAACGCCTCTCTCCCTGACAGGAACATGGAGGTTCACTATGGCATTCTTGACCTCGGA
The DNA here is from genome assembly GCA_965649155.1 of Caldifarciminota bacterium. GTDB lineage: Bacteria > Hydrothermota > Hydrothermia > JBDRYB01 > JBDRYB01 > JBDRYB01. The sequence goes on from CBFGJU010000196.1 coordinate 1,533, forward strand.
TACACGGATGTGCTTCCCTACTACGACACCATGGCCCTGGTTCACCCGGCAAGCCCAACATGGGGAAAGTTTGCCTATTTCTCGTGCCTCGGCGACCAATACGAGTCCCACACGGGAGAGTATATCCAGTTCAAGGGCACCTATCTCCAGAACACCTATAACCCCTGGAACAACATAGGAAACGGCACACTCTACGATCCCTTTACCGGGGACTACGCGAACATGTTCTATCCAAATGGCCCCGCGGACATTGACATCTACGATGTCTCCTCGCTTTTCATGATCACGGACAACCACATTCCCCTCGTCCTATACGGCCCGGCGAACGAGTGGCTCTTCTACGCTTTCATAGCCTTTCTCTACAATACAAATCTGCCCATAGCTCTTGAAGAAGAAGCGGACAAAGGCGAACCGTCGCTGATTGCCCGGCCTGGCAATCTTACCCTCATCTTGCCCCTCGCGAGCTCGGTTAACCTGAGGGTCTATGACGGAACAGGCAGGATGCTCGCGGTTCTATACAACGGCCATATGGAACCCGGCGCGCACGAGTTTTCGGTTCCGGACGGCCTCATGGGCATCGGCTTCGCGGTCGCTAAGGTCGGAAAGAGGACACTCCGGACGAAAATATTCTAGGGGTGGCCGGGCCTTGGCCTCCGGGCTTATAATCTCGCCATGAGATTTGACGAGGTCGGCTACTGGTCTGAAGTGAAACTGGCCATAGTCAAGGAATATGCTTCTGCCTATTCGCTTATCCTGAGTGGGCGGAGACAACCTTCCTTTCACCATGTCTACATAGACGCCTTCGCTGGACCAGGGGTTCACATTTCCAGAGCCTATACCCATGAGAAACTCAAAGGGAGCCATCGTCTATTACCTGTTTTTCGCGTCTCACAACCATGTTGCTGAACATATTGTTAAACAGATCTTTGACAAATACCGCCACCGGGGAGCAGGATAATGTCCGGCTACTCCTCAATTGAATGGACAGAGGCAAGTTGGAACCCGGTGACCGGTTGCTCAAAGGTGAGTCCGGGTTGCAGGAATTGCTATGCTGAGCGTATGGCCAGAAGGCTCATGGGCACCGGCCATCCTCACTACAAAACAGGTTTTCATGTTGCAACGCACGATGACGCGCTGACCATTCCCTTGCGTTGGAAGAAGCCCCGGATGATCTTCGTCAACTCC
>CBFGJU010000197.1:0-2714 GCA_965649155.1 Caldifarciminota bacterium
CACTGACTCGGTAAGGAACGAGAAGGTGCCCGTGGACGAGATATACAGGGAGAGCGCCAGCAGGTGGATAAGCCAGAACTTCAGACACCTTGACCCGGACAAGCATATCGCTTTCAACCTGATAGTCAGGCCCGGCTCGCAAGACCTGGTTGAGCTTTTTGAAAGATCATCCGAAAATCCGCTGGCAAACGACACCTCTTTTGGCGTTGGATTCGCCCCGATGACCACAACGGAGAATCTCGTCTATTCGCTGGAAAAACACCTTAATGGCCCGTTTAGGCGCGACCACCCCTTTGTTGGCGAGGACATAAAGATAATGGGTGTGCGGTCCGGAAGGAAAATAAACATAACCGTGGCCATGGCCATGGTCGGCAAGGCAGTATCTTCCCTTGACGAATACAGGCAGGCAAAGGAGATGGTCAAGCGAGAGGCGCTTGATTTCGCGGCCAGCATAACTCCATGGGAGGTCTGGGTTGATGTCAACGCGGCCGACTCCATAGAAAAGGGGTCGGTTTATGTTACCGTCACGGGGACATCCGCGGAGTCAGGGGATGATGGCCAGGTGGGGCGCGGCAACAGGGCGAACGGCCTTATTACTCCATACAGGCCTATGAGCCTGGAGGCCGCGGCAGGCAAGAACCCCGTGAGCCATGTGGGCAAAACCTACAATGTCCTCGCAAGGGAGATAGCGGACGAGGTTGTCCGAAGGATTGACGAGGTAACCGAAGCCTATGTCTATATAGTCTCCCAGATAGGCAAACCCGTAACCGAGCCGCAACTCCTGGATGTCCATGTGAGGACGAAAAGGGCCCTCACCGCGGGCATCCGCGAGCGAGTCGCGGAGATAGCAGAGCGAAAGTTGCAGGACGCGCCCGTTGTCTGGCGCAGGGTCATGGCAGGAGAGGTAGAGCTTTTTTAGAAAGCCATGTGCGGGAGTTAGTCCCTGCAATATAATTTCCAAATGAAGAAGACCATCGCGGTTGTTGTTTCCGAGGGGAAGGTCTCGGCAATAGGCTCTGATACGGACTGGGAGATATGGCTCATCACCGTGGCCGAAGGCAAGGTCGTCCGGAAAGAGAAGCGAAGGCCCCCATTCCAGGGAATATTCCCGCCTGGCTACATGAGCGCAATGGCGCCCAAGGCTACCATGCCCAGGTTTGGCGCGGGAGGAGTATCGGTCCTTGACCTGGTGGGGTACCTGGAGGGAACGAATATCCTCATTGCCCGTGATTTCTGGCCAGGACTGCCAGTTGAGCTCTCCGCGATGGGCATAGCCTGCGTGAAGACCGAGGATACGGACCCTGAGGAGGCGGCATTGAGATACCTCTCCGGACAGGCGCACTGAACGCCCTATTCTGTCTTTAACTGATAACCAATGCAGGCGCGGAGGCCTGTCTCTACAATATAATTTCGGCTTGATTGAGCGTCTCGTTGAAATAGCGAAATCCATGCCCCCGGAGCTGGGCGTCGCTTTCCTTTCAATGATCCCCGTGACCGAGCTAAGGGCCGGAATCCCCATCGGGATATGGACTCTTGGGGTTCCGTGGTGGAGCTGTTTTTTCTGGGCGATCATGGGCAACATGGTTCCGGTGCCACTGATACTGTTTGGACTGAAACCGCTGTCAAAGCTCTTCTACAAAACCAGGTGGGGAACGCGCTTCTTTGAATGGCTATACATGAGGGCCAGAAAAAAAGGCGCCAGCATAGAGAAATATGAATCCCTGGGCCTGTATGTCTTCGTCGCGGTTCCACTGCCAGGAACGGGCGCGTGGACTGGTGCTCTGGTGGCCTCTGTCCTGGGGATGAGGTTCCTGCCCGCTCTCATCGCAATAGGCTTAGGGGTGACAACGGCCGGCGTTATAGTGACAGCCCTGTCCGTCCTGGGCTGGTGGGGCGCGGTGATAGCAGGTGTGATAATAATGGCCGCGGTTGCCTGGAGCTACATCAGAAAATAACCCTCTTTCCGTTTGTTCGCTTGCTTCTTTCGGTTTATCTTATGGATCACCGCGTCTGAATGCCTTCCTGAGTCCCAGCCTCCACACGAGCCAGAACGCTTCCCACATTATCCTCTTTGACATCTTGGACATACCGGCCCTCCTCTCGGTAAAAATGATTGGAATCTCAACGATAGAAAATCCCTTTTGTCTTGCCAGGAAGTTGGTTTCTATCTGGAATCCATAGCCATCTGACTCTATCCTGTCAAGAGGCATGGCCTCAAGGACTCGTCGCCTGTAGCATTTGAATCCGCCGGTGAGGTCCTTGACGCCCCACATGCAAACCACTGTCCTGGCGTAGAGGTTGGCAAAATAGGAGAGAAGGAGCCTTCTCAGAGGCCAGTTGACCACATTCGCGCCCGCGATATACCTTGAGCCAATGACAAGGTCGTATTGCCTTGCCATATCAATCATGCGCGGGATATCGTCCGGGTCGTGGGAGAAATCAGCATCCATCTCCATTATCAGGTCATAGCCCATTGCGAGCGCCCACCTGAAACCCTCAACATAGGCCGAGCCAAGCCCAAGTTTCTTTGGCCTCTCAAGTATGTGAACTCTCTTACCGAATAATGGGTGAGCCTTGACCAGCGCGGCTGTTCCATCGGGTGAGCCATCGTCCACCACTAGGACATCAACCCCCTTGTCCATGACCTCGTCAAGAAAGTGCGCTATGTTCTCGCGCTCGTTGTAGGTAGGAACTATAACCAGGACTTTCAATCC
>CBFGJU010000198.1:0-2703 GCA_965649155.1 Caldifarciminota bacterium
CCCAAAATGATAAACCGGGGGGTCAATCAGAGGCCAGGGGGGTGAAGGATCACGCAGAGCGCGTACCCTTGACAGTCCAGACAAAATTCATTATAACTAGGAAACAGAAGGAGGAAATAATGAGAATTGGAGCTATAAGAACGAGTGTTAAAAATCTAAGAGCGGGAATCCCTGCGCTGGTGAGCATTTTGCTCTTTGACAGGAAAAGAAACCTCCTAATTTACGGAGAAAGCGATGACATAACATCACCGCTCATGGAAATATCCTCGTGCTACACAATGCTGGCAAACAAGCTGGAAAAAGCCCACGCGTGCCGAAAGGCACACATAGGGAGATCTCTAAAGAGCCTGAACATTCTCTTGCCGAGCATGTCGGTCTCAATGAGGATGCTGTCAGAGAAAAACATGGTGGTTGGCGAATGTATGGGACCGAAGGGCTTTTGGATCTTTACTGGCGAGGTCTCACTGCTGTCAAAAGCATTCAAGGAGGTGGATCATGGGTGAGGACACCTTGCATGAGGACGGCCACAAAAGGTTCTCCGGAACATATTCCCACAAATACCAGGAATCGGGAGCGATACATGAAACACTGAAAAGGATGGCCAGAGAATCCCCGCGGTGCGTCGTGATCGGCATATACGAGAACGACACCGGATACCTCTTCTCCCACATCACCAACGGGACAATCCTGGATCCGGAACCATTCTCGCTTTTCATGGCGCAGGTTCACCGCGCCGCAGAGGAGTCAATGAACGCCCGTTTCGGCGAACAGGCAGTAAAGTGCAAACACTTCAACCCAATAAGCCATGTGACGGTTGAAACCGAGCAATTTCTCATAATTTCAAGGAGAATGAACAAAAACCTCTCGCTCATCCTGGTTCTCAGGGCGCCGGTTGAGTGCATGGGAATGCCAATTGAGCTCATTGACCGCTGGGAGGACAGGCTTCTTGAGATGATCAACGGCCTCGGTGATCTCCCGGTTTCCTGAAAAATCACGATCTCCCGGTTAAACGGGAGGCCTGTCCAATCAAACAGGGATACCCCCACCCCCCTGTTTCCAGCTTTATAATTTGGCTACTGATATGAGATTCGTTCATGTAGCTGACACGCACATAGGCTGTTCTCGGAAGGGCTTTCCGGAGGGGGAACAGGACTTCAGGGATGTCTTCTCTGAAATAATTGACCGGACGCTTGAGCTCTCGCCCCGGGCCTTCGTCCACGCTGGAGACCTTTTTCATCAGCAAAGGCCGTCAAACACGGATATATTCTTCGCGGCAAAGGAGCTCCTGCGCCTGATTGGACAGGGAATAGAGGTTCTCCTCCTGCCCGGCAACCACGACAAGAGACCCACAAGGGGAGAGATCGCTCCCCAGAGGATCCTGGAGCTTCTTGGAGCGAAAGTGTTCGGTTTCGCGGATGACAAAATGCGCTATGTGGTTGACGGGGTTGAGTTCTGGGGAATCCCTTACATGGACCGAAAGGATTATTTGACCAGGTTCATCTCGGAGATCGGCGAGAGGGCAAAAGCGCCGGCGGTCCTGGTTTTGCACCAGTATTTCTATCCGCCGACCTCGCTCCCCCCGCGCCTCTATCCCCAGGACATGCCGGAGGTTTTCTCCTATGGCGCGTTCGGCCACTGGCACATCCCGTGGAGGGGCGAGCGCTATGCCTATCCTGGTTCAACAGAGGCCACGGATCTATCCGCCGAAAACGCGAGTGTCAAGGCGAGGTGCTTTTACCTCGTTGAGATAGATGACGCGGGAGTGAAGGTGGAACCGCAGTTTCTCACCAAAACACGGCCATTCTTCTACATAGATTGCCACGAGGAGGAGCTGATGGGGCGGATCGCGGAACTGAGGGAAAGGATCCCCACCTCGGGTAAAAATCCAATGCTCATGGTAAAGGTCAGGGGCGGGCTGGACATGAGGGCCGAGGTCGCGGTTTACAACGCTATAACCGCGGCCGGGTTGAAAAGGGAGGATTTCCTGTTGTTAAATGTGAAGTCAGAGCGGTCGGACCGCGCGCGCGCGGAGGCTACGGGTGAAGAGGAACGAGGATCCGTGGACTTGATAGAGAAGTTCTTCGGGAACGAGCCGCGGCTACTCGGACTGGTCATGGCAATGAGGGATGCTGTCGTCCAAACAGAGGCCGAGCGCGAGTCATCCGGAACCCGAGCCAGAACGGACAGGCAGGCCCTCATTGATGCGGCGAAGGCCGCGGCCTCCCGATACATGGAGGAGAAAGACATTGAGGCTGATTAAACTGCGTCTCAGGAATTTCCTTAGCCACCGGGAAACCGAGGTGGCTTTCCCGGAAGCTGGCATAACCCTGATATCCGGGGAAAACGCTATGGGGAAAAGCTCCCTCTTTGACGCCGTGCGGTTTGCCCTTTTCGGCAAAAGCTTTCAGAGGGCCAGGGATCTGGTGACCAGGAACGAGAAAGCCATGTGCGTGGAGGCAGAGTTCACCCACCGTGGCCACGAATACAGGGTGACGAGGGAATACACCACGACCAGGAAGGAACTGAGACCCACCAGGGCAGAGCTTTGGAAGGACGGCAGGCCTGCCGCGACAGGCGGGGTGACTGACCTAGATCCCTTCATCGTCCGAGAGCTGGGCATCAACCACGAGATGTTCAGATATTCGGTCATGGCTGTCCAGGGCGAGATAATGGGAGTCCTGGGCCTGTCGCATTCGGACAGGA
>CBFGJU010000199.1:0-10503 GCA_965649155.1 Caldifarciminota bacterium
AACTCATGGCCCACGATCCAACCCTTCTTGAGAAGGAGAGGATAATAGCAATAAACAAGGCAGATCTGGTTTCCGGGCCTTTTCCCCGGAGCCTGGGGGGTCGGAGGGTATTCGTGATCTCAGCCATGACAGGAGAGGGGTTGAAGAATCTTGTGGAAGAGGTGGGCAGGCTGATGGCGTTTCCAGACTGAGGCACTATTGCCCATAGTCCTTGAACCCTCACGGGGCCCGGACTTATAATTCTCCCGTGATCATAGCCCTGGTTCTGGTTGCCTCTGACGACCAGGCCCTCCACGACCGGACAATGGAGGCAATGGAATACGGCATGAGAGAGCGCTACTCCCAGGCCGAGGCCCTCATGAACGGGATAATCTCGGATTACCCGGACGAGCCAATACCCTACATCCTGAAGGCCGCTCTCCTGGACCTCTACATGGCTGACTACGAGGTCAACACAAGGGAGAAGGAGTTTAACGACCTCCTGAAGACCGGCGAAAAGAAAGCCGACGCGGTAATAAAGTCCGCGAAGGCATCCGGGGACAACCGCCGGCTCGCGTGGGGATACTTCTACAAGGGCGCGGCAATAGGTTTCAAGGCGTTCCGAAAGGGAAGGAACAACCCCGCCTCCGCTATAACAATAGCCTGGGACGCGGTGGACAACCTCGCGCTCTGCCTCCAGACAGATTCCACCATATACGATGCCTATTACCCTCTGGGCATGTATGACTACGCGATATCCGAACTGCCAAAATCCCTCTCGTGGCTCCCCTTTATCAAGGACAAGGAGACTCGGAAGCAGAAGGGAATGGAGGAGCTGGAGAAGGCATGGAGACAGGGGGACTACACCCGCGATCTGGCGCAGTTCTCGTTGACATGGGTCTACATGGGCGAGTCCAGGATGAAGGACGCGTATCCCCTGGCAAAAGACCTGGTGGCAAGGTATCCGGAATCCAGGACATTCCGCTGGCTACTGGGAACATGCCAGAGAAGCCTGGGCAAATGGGCCGAGGCCGAAGAGACATACTCCGAGCTGGTCTATCTGGTGCTGAACGAGCAGATGCACCGCCCGCAAAATGTCCTGATGGCGACATACTGGTGCGCGCAGGCGAAGTTCCAGGTTGGAAAATACGACGAGGCGATTGAATACGCCAATTTCACCCTCACCCTTCTGGACGAGATGGAGGACACGAAGAAACACAGGGAGATGCGGGACAAGATGATCAAGATAAGGACAAAGGCCGAGGCAAGGGTTGAGAGGAAGGAAGGGGAATGACGGGGATAAATCGGTATAGCTGAATGATATTCCTGTTTTCATTCGTTCTCCTGGCGGCCAAACCCTCCTCCGAAAAGGCCTACATCATGGCCCAGGTTGTTGACACCCAGGGCCTTATCTGCGAGATAAACAGGGGCAAGGAATGGGGCGTTTCCGTGGACACGAAGGTCGGTTTCTACAGGGTCTGGGGAAAGACAGAGATGATCGCCGTGGGAACGGTAAGGGAGGTCGGTGAAGGTTGGGCAAAAGTCAAGGCCAGGGGCGGAAGAGAGAGGCCTGGCCCGGGAGACCTCGTCCAGGTAAAGGTTGATCTGCCGGTCAGGGGATGGAACAACGACCCTATACTGACCCTGGGCAGGCTCTACATCTGGTTCACGGATGACACGGGCAAAACCATGTTCTGGCCCGATGATGTCCTTGACGCGTCCCCGGCCTGGCGGGACACGCTCATCCGGGAGATGATCGAGTCTGCGCGGCTTTTTGCCGAATATAACCAGGATGTCCTCACGGCAAACGGGGATACCCTGTCAAAACTTCTCGCTGGGACGGATTCCGCGCTTATCATGGCTTATCTGGAGTTCGTCGCTGATTTCCCAACAGGTTACATGGGTGTAAAGACAGCGTTCCCCGCGGCTTTCGCCACATGGCTAAGACAGGGTTCGCCGCCATCAGGAAAAAGGCTCGCGAGAATGCTTGAGGAGGCAAGGCCGGATGATCGCAAGGCCCTGGCCGAAAAGTTCCGACCGGAATTGCCGGTAGCGCTGGACTGGCTCGTCAGGTGGGAACAGAAACCCCTCGCGCTGGAAATAGCGGGGTCAACAGGCGACGAGAAGCTCATAAAGCTGGTTGAGGAGGCAAAAGTGGAATGAGCAAGGGCTTCTGGTCAAACCCGTGGACAATATCAATCGTAACGGGCCTCATCAGTAGCGCGATAGGGTGGGTCATAATCTGGATATGGAAGAGGGCGAAGAGAAGCACAAAGCAGGTCTCCGGCAGGGGATTCCTGAAGCTCCTGCAGAACCTGTTCGTTGTTATCTTCATACTTCTTTTCGGCGCGTTCGTCATGATAATAGCCCTGGGGCCCTCCGAGGCCTCCGCTCTGGCAAAGGTGTGGTCTCTCAAGGCTGGCAACGCGTTGAAGCCTCTGAGCGTTGGGATCGGCTCTTTCTTTAAAAAGCATCCCGCGATCGCCGCGTTCTCCGCTGGCGCGGCCTCCGCGCTTGCCGTTGTGATCCTGTTCCTGTCTTTGAGGAGGAAGGGTGGAAAGAGAAGAAGAAGGTAGGGTTCTTCATGTGGAATAGGTGTGGGTTTTCCAACCCCGAAATTCCGTTTCACAGCAAAGATTGCAGGAACGCACGCCTATCCTGCGGGAAACAAAGGGGATGATTCCCCGCTCAGTAGTGAATGAACTTCTGATAGACCTTTCCGGTCAGGATGTAATAAGCGCAGATCTTCGCGTTCCAGGTCGCCTCTCGTGTAGCCTGGTCCTTCTTCCCCCAGCCAACATCCTCCGGATAGATGCACGAAACCGCTATGGATCCGGAATCTCCGGCTCCAGGGGTGTAGGTTATGTAGTAGCCGTATTCCCAGTCAGTTGCCATCGCACTGCTGTCGCCTATGTATGGCTTGAAGGTCTGTATGATCCGGTCAGAGACGGTCATTATCTTCATTGAGCTGAAACAGATGACGAACGAGTTTGCCCTTTCCCAGCACACGTCCTTCTCGGATTTTGGGATAACAAAGGTCGTAGGAGTCAGATCAACCTCCTGTAGATACATGGCCTCGTCCGGGCTTGATGGCTCAACCACCGGCGAAACACATCCGGGTGCCAGGGGGCACAGCGCGACCGAAGCCATGAGAACCCATCTCATATCTTCCCCCATATTGTAATACCATGGGCAATTTCCTCGCAAATACGGTGGCAAAAAGAAGGGGCCCGTGGTTGGGCCCCTCTCAGAGAAGGAGGTTGGTGGGGGTATATATCAGAACCACATTGGGCGGGGGCCTTTCCCGCCCTTGCCCTTGCCTTTGCCGAACCAACCCGTGCCACCCTTGCCGGGCCTGCTTGCCCTGAGCTCTTCCAGCTTTGCCTTCTGCTCGTCGGTCAGGAGTCCCCTCACGGCTATCTCGGCCCTTATCCTTTCGGTTATCATCTTTGCCTGAAGATTGCCTATCTCGCCGGCCAGCTTCTCAACCTTCTTCATGTCCGGCTTGTCCTTGCCAAGCTCGGCCCTGAGCTCAAAGCGCCTCGCAATCATGTCAGCCCTGAGGCTCGCGGTGGATTTTATGTGATCGGCCATTATCTGGCTTATCTTCTCGGCTTGCTCGGATGTAAGACCTATCTCCTCCTGAACCCAGGGATTCATCAACATGCCGAAACCCGGCGCCGCCATGTTCAGGGCTATGCTCATGATCATTCCTGTCATCTCTTTTCTCTCCTGAAGGCAGGGGTTTTTGTCTTTCCGCCTTCGGTTGATTAGACACCACCGGAGGGGAAAATGTTCCGGGAGGATAAGCGGACTTGTCCGGGGATCATCCCCGAAAGCGTTTCCTGTGCGCTCAGCAATTTCACTCAGACAAGGAAGTGCCCTTCACCCTCCATGCAGACCATCCCCTTGAACTGCTGGTTCCCCAGACCGCGAGTGCGAGCGCGATGACGCAGTCATCGTGGAATCCTGCCTGGCCTTCCATTCTCTCGCCGACCCTCCTGAAGTGTTTGAGCTCCTCAAGAATGGTCATGTTTGACGCTGGGAGGAGGAGGGAACCGGTCTCCATGGCCAGCCTGAGTCGGGCGACCATTTCTTCTTTTCTCTGAGCGGTTATAACCACGCGCGTCGCGCCGCGAACCCTCTCCGCGACAGCCTCTCCAACGCCCGTAGCGTCTATCAGCACCCGTGCGCCATAGCGGGTCCTGAGCGCGGCCACCAGGTCTCCAGCCTCAGCATACATTCTTCCCCTGAACCTGTGGAATTCTGCTATCTGCCAGGGCTTCTCCGAGACATCAAGGACGAGGATCACCGTGTAGTCGTGTTTCTTCGCCAGGTCAACGCCTATGGTGTATAGGTGGCCAGGGAGAGGCCTCCCGGAGGGGATGTAATCCTGGACGCATGAGAGAACCAGTTCCTGAGGGAAGACCGCATCATCTGACTCCGGGAACTCGGCCATGAACTCGCACTGAAAATAATGGTCCGGCACCTCGTTCTTGACCCGGTCAATCTCATCCCTGGAAATGTGGGGCGCGTCGTAGCTCGTGGCCCTCATCGCGGAATAATACTCCCCGTCAGCCAGGCCGCGGGTGAAGAGCTCGTAGAGATAGGAGCTTTTTGACCACGGGGTTCCCTCAAAATCTACCCTGGCCTTGGGGTTCTGGAGCACGGCGGGCCGAAGTGCCGCGAAATAGACCTCGTCCGGGACAAACGAGGCCTCTGTTATGGTTATCCTGTCGTATCCCCGACCCCTCACGAACCTGCCCCCGCGCGCTACCGAGCGCGAGGTTATGACCGAGCCGTTCCTGAGCTGGATCTCGTGGAAGGGGGAGCGTTTGTCCTCAGCGAGAAGATACTCAACCAAGGGGCAGGAATCCGCCCAGTCCCTGAAATAGTCAAAGTAAATCCTTGCCTGGTCAAGCGACGGGCCGACAACGAGGGATTTGGCGCCCGGATGGGTTATCGCAAAGTGCAGTAGATCGAGAGCGGACAGGGCGCTCTTTCCGAAACGCCTTCCTGCAATCCGGACCCTTATCCTCCCGGAAAGAAGGAGCATCCTTCTCTGGGCCTGGTTCAGGCAAAACCCGGACACGCGCTCAGCGAAAAAAACAGGGTCAGCCCTGAGCCTGGCAACCACGGGCCTCAATTTCTCAAGCGTCTCGCGCTGGATCCACGGCACAATGGAAATAGTGGACGGTGATGGCTGGGGCTTTCCGCGCGAGCCGGGCAGGTTTTGACAGCAGGCTAAAAGCCTGGCCCGGATCCGGAAATTGTGCCCCAGGAACCTTGCAAGCTATCACGGGAAATGGGTTTGTGTTAGATCTCAGAAATATTCGGTGGTGATGGCCGGGGCTTTCCGCACGGGTCGGGCCTGGTCTGGCCAATCTCCGACCACATGTAAGTCCTTGCAGTTCAAGGGGTTCAGCCAAAGTCATTATTACACAAGCACATAGCCACAACCGTCCCAGGGTTATCAGGCTGTAATATCAGGTTGCGAGCCAGACCGGACAAATGATATAATTTTCAATTGAAGTTCGCATCAGTCGCCATCCCGGAGGCAGGAGCTGTCCTGACCTACCTGGTGCCTTCTGAGATGGACATCAGGAAAGGGGATGTCGTCCTGGCCCATGTCAGGGAAAAGCTCTTGACGGGCCTGGTCGTGGGAGAGGCAGAACCGTTTCCCGGAGCCAGACCCATCTACGGGAGGACCGGCCTCGCTGTCCCGGAATCCCTGGTCAGCCTGACAGAGTGGATCGCGGAATACTATCTCTCGTCGGTCCCGGAAGCCGCGAGGCTCATCCTCCCGCCGGGTATGCCGAGAAAGGAAAGGATTGAGATAAGGATGAAAAGGGATCCTCCGGCCATAAGCGTGAGAGGCAGGGTCCAGAAGGAGGTCTTCGCGTATCTGTGGCAAAGGAGGGGAACATGGATGAGCAGGGACGGCCTCCTGAGGAGGTTCGGGGAGTCGGGCAAAAATTTCCTTGAGCGGTTGGTTGAGCTTGGCGCGTGTCAGGTCAGGTCAAAGATACCCGTGGCCAAGGGGAAAGAGATAGAGGATTTCGTCAGGGAAGGGGGCGAGGCATTCTTCCCGGAAAGACCCACCCCGCAACAGAGAAAGGTTCTCAGGAAACTGAAGGGTATAATGAGAAGGGGCGAGTTTTCCGCTACCCTGCTCCACGGCGAGACCGGCTCCGGGAAAACAGCCGTCTATGCCTGGCTCGCGATGGAGGCCATCAAAAAAGGCAGGGGAGCCATGATCCTGGTGCCAGAGATAAGCCTTACTCCCCAGTTGGCCGCTGTTTTCAGGAAGGCGCTCGGCCACGGGGTAGCGGTTTATCACAGCGCGTTCAGTCCGGCCGAGAGGATGTGGGTGTGGAACCAGGTCGCGGCAGGAGAGGCGAAGGTGGTGCTGGGACCCAGATCGGCGCTGTTTCTTCCCGTAAAAAACCTGGGACTCATCGTCGTTGACGAGGAACACGATGACTCATACAAGTCCCAGAGACCGCCGCGCTATCACGCCAGGGATGTCGCGGCAGTAAGGGCAAGGGCAGAGAACGCCTTGCTTGTCCTCGGTGACGCGACCCCTTCGGCTGAGTCGTATCACAACGCCCGGAGGGGAAAATACATTTATCTCAGGATGCCGGAGAGGGTGCCGGCATACATTGACCCTGTCGTAAGGGTGGTTGATCTGAAGGTGGCGGAGGTCTCCGGCGCGTTCTCGCTCCCACTGCTGGACAAGCTGAGGGAAACGATCGCTTCCGGCCACCAGGCCATCATCTTCCTGAACCGGCGCGGTTACGCTCCATACCTGCAGTGCCTCAGGTGCGGCGCGGTCCTGAACTGCCCGAACTGCTCCATTTCATACACATTCCACAAGGACACGGGCCTCGCGGTCTGCCACCTATGCGGCAGAACCTCCAGGGTTCCTGGGGTCTGTCCATCGTGCGGAAGCCCTTCGCTGGTCGCCATGCGCTATGGAGTCCAGCGCGTCCAGGAGAACCTCAAGACCCTCCTACCAGGGGCGAATATCCTGAGGCTTGACAGGGATGTATCAAGGAGAAGAGGGGGACCGGAAAGGGTTTTCGGGGAGTTCGCCTCGGGGAGAGCAAAAATCCTCGTGGGAACGCAGCTCGTGACAAAAGGCCTTGATTTTCCAGGGGTGAAGCTCGTGGGGGTTCTCCTCGCGGACATGGGTCTATTCAGGCCAGATTTCAGGGCCGCGGAGAGGACATTCCAACTGCTCTGCCAGGTTACGGGCAGGCTGAGAACGGGCGGCATAGTGATGATACAGGCGGTCAACCCGGACGAGCGCGCCATCCGCTTCGCCAGGGATGGTGACTACGAGGGGTTCATGGAGTCCGAGCTCGCGGAACGGAGGAAGTTCGGCTATCCGCCTTTCTCAAAGCTGGTGTTGGTTGAGGCAAGGGGAAAGAGCCAGCAAAGGGTCATGGATTTTCTTGAGGAGCTCAAGAGGGAAACCGCGACCCGGCTCGGAGACAAGGGGATCGTCCTGGGGCCGTCGCCCTCACCATACGAACGGGTTGCGGGGCTTTTCAGGGCAAGGTTCCTGATCAAAACCAGAAGGGGCCTCACGCCAGAACTGGACTTTCTCGCGGGGTTCCAGCCGCCATCAGGAATTGAACTTAGGGTGGATGTTGACCCGGTGGACATGATGTAGGAGGTTTCGCGAAAAAATTTGAAATAGTTTATTCTCAACAAGCATATCATCTTGCTTCAACGGGATCTCGCGGGCTATAATTAAACCATGACCGAAACGGAAACACTGCCGCCGCAGGTTGATGAGAAGGAATGGGAGGGTTTTGTTCGGGAGCTAAGGCTGGCCAGGCCCTGGATCATGGCCATGGGCGTGATAGACATAATAATTGGCGCCCTGTATCTTCCTTTTGGCCTTGGTAGCATCGCGGTCGGCGTCATGCTACTGATCGCCGAATCCAGGCTCAAAAGTTTTCTTGAAGGCAAGGCAAACTCGCTGGCCGCGTTTGCGGCGCAGATGAAGATCTTCTTCCTGGTCTCGGTGATGGCTGTAATCGCGGCCGCGGTCCTTTACATCATTTTCTTGCTCCTCTATGTGGGTTTCATAATCCTCTTCGCGGCCATCTTCGTTGCGCTAAGCGCGTCCGGCGTGGCAGATTGACAGGTAGTTCGTCCGGGTGCGAACCACGCTTCGCCAGTTGAACCAACCTGGATGCTTGGTTTAAGATTTCACGCTATATGAAAAGGGTTTTATTCTTCGCCATGTTAGGAATTCTCCTGGGCGCGTCTTGTTGCAAGAAGCCATCGGGATCCGAGGGGGCAACGGGAGCGCGGTCAGCTGAGGCGAGCGGGAATCCGAACGCTGTCTCCCAGGCGCCTGACACCGGTCAGACCGCCACAAGCAAGTTCAAGCCAGCGCCAGACTTCAGCCTGGTCTCCATAAAGGGGGACACCATAAAACTCTCGGATTACAGGGGAAAGGTTGTCATACTTGATTTCTGGGCAACATGGTGTCCGCCATGCAAGGAGGAGATACCGCATTTCAAGAAGCTCTTCGCGGAGAAAAGCGAGGCAGGCCTGATGATAATCGGGATAGTGGTCAACGATGATGTCTCGGAGGTCAAGAAATTCGTGAGCAAGAACGCGGTCAATTATCCTGTAGTCATGGGAAACGCGCAGGTTGAGAAGGCCTATGGCGGCATAAACGCCATCCCGACCACTTTCATCATTGGCAAGGACATGACAATAAGGCAGACGGTCGTGGGTTACCGCGAACCCTCCTTCTTCAAGAAAGAGGTGGAGAAACTTCTGGCAGAGTAAGGGCGGATTAACGCTAATTTCCCCAGGCCAGCAAAACCACACAATCAGCCACATTGGTGCCAGTTGGCCCGGTCTCAATGAGGCCGCGGACCTTTCTGAAGAAGGTGTAGCTGTCGTTGTTATCAAGGAATTCCCTTGGTTCAAGGCCCTTTCCGAACGCGATCTCGCATGTTTCGGCATCGGCAAAAGCCCCCGCGGCCTCGGTTGGTCCATCTTTTCCGTCAGTTGAGAACGAGACCACCGCGACGCCACGAAGGCCCTTGATGGCCATCGCGCACGCGAGCGCTAGCTCCTGGTTCCTGCCACCGGTGCCCCCGCCCCTGACCCTGACCGTTGTCTCGCCACCGAATATCAGACAGACCCTGCGGCCGGAAAGGTCGGATCGCCCCTCGGCGATACCGGCGAGGATGCCTCCGAGGGCAAAACCAACCTCCCTTGCTTCCCCGCGAAGCGAGTCCGTGATTATGGTGGCCTCGTAGCCCATTTCAGAGGCCTTATCCTTGATGCCAGACAAGGCCATGCGGTTTTCCGCTACCAGGATGTTTTGAATCCTTCCGAACCGAGGAACATCCGGCTTCGGGGTCTCGGGCGCGCTCCAGATGGCCTCGCGGGTTGCCTCGCTCAGACTATGCCATATATCATATTTTTTGAGGATCGTGATTGCCTCGGCCTTCAGGGTGGGATCAGGCGCTGTCGGGCCCGAGCCTATCTCCTCAAGGCTGTTTCCAACCACATCGGATATTATCAGCGCGACGAGCCTGCCCGCGCCGGAAGAAAGCGCGAGACGCCCTCCCTTTACCCGTGAAATGTGCCGCCTCACGGTGTTGACCTCCCGGATGTCAAGGCCAGCCACGAGCATTAGCTCATAAATCTTTCGCAATTCCTCAATGCCTATGCCTGGAACAGGCGCTTCCATGAGGCTTGACGCGCCCCCTGAGAGCAAAACCAGCAAGGTCTCGTCCCCACCGACAGAGCGGGCCAGTCCAAGCGCGCGCTCCCCGGCAAGGAGGGAATTCTCGTCCGGAAGGGGATGGGAGCTCTTTATCGTTTCAAGTCCGGGAATCTCGCAATCCTCCGGTGAAACGACCAGGCCGCCAATGAGCCTCTCTCCGAGGATTTCCATGGCAACCCGTGCGGAGGACGCGCCTGCCTTACCGACCGAGATAAGGCGAACCCTCTCGCGCAGGTCAAGGTTTCTCAGGTGATCCGGCAACACCCTCTCCGGCAGGACCCTTTCGGTTCCAGCCCGGAAGAGGGCAAGGGCTGTTTCCTTCAAATCCATAAATCATTTTCCCGCCACATCCTCACATCGTAGGGAAACCGTGTATGATTACCCCGGACTAAACATGCCCTGCTCCTATTACCCACCCGGCCTCGCCCTCATTATGTAGAGAAAGAAAGGAACGCCGACCAGGCTGGTTATCACCCCGACGGGGAGCTGATAGAAGCCAACGAGCCTGAGAAGGAGATCGGACGCGAGGACGAGTATAGCGCCACCTATTGCTGAACCAGGCAGGAGAACAGAGTGCCGAGGGGAAAGGAGCCTTCTTGCCATGTGCGGGACAACAAGGCCAACGAAACCAACCGCGCCCACGACGGATGTCGCGAGGCCAACCATTATGCCAGCGGCGACGAAAACCATGGCCTTGAGGGCCTGTGTATTCACACCCATGGATAGGGCCTCTGTCTCGCCGAGGCTCAGCGCGTCAA
>CBFGJU010000200.1:0-2679 GCA_965649155.1 Caldifarciminota bacterium
CGGTCGCGGAATATACCTCCAGCTCTCCCAACATCGGGAATGGAAGGGTCATTATTACCTCGCTTCCGTTCACCAGCAGGGGCGGCCTGTCAACCCAACCCTCCTCAACCTCCAGGGCCTGGCAGTCAAAGTTCTCTGAGTTCGTTGTGCTGACCATGAGTATCTGGCCAACAGCGGTGACGCAGTCCACGCAACCTGAACAGCCGGACTCATCCCACTTCACCTCAAAGTAGTTGCTCGCAGATGACGAACCTCCTGGGATCAGCGAGATGGCGTTGTCAACATGCACCGCGTCCCAGAGGTTCCCGTTCCCGCCGGGCAATCCAGTTGAACCTTGCCGGAGTGTCTGGCCGTTGAAACGGACTATCTCCTGGCCGCATGTCCCGTTCCAGTTGTCCTGGCCATCGGCAAATAGAATCGTAAGCTTGGCCGAGCTAACCGGGTTCGTCGCGTTGAAGTTGGCCGTCGTCCACTGGAGGGAATCCAGATCAGTTACATCGCCCCAGGTGTCGCATTCCTCGCCATCGGTCAGGCTGTAGGAACCCAGGTATATCACAACATCCTTCGGAGGGGTTCCGCCGTAGTCGCGCTCGCAGTATATGGCAACTAGGGTCGCGCCATCGGTTCCGCCCGGAGGGGGGTTGCCGGGGGGATTGTAGTAGCCTGACAGGGTATAGACACCATCACCTTTGGCCCTGACAATGCTGGTGACATCGGCTATGTATGTGTATATGTTGGGATCAGACCAGCAGGGTGAAGGCGCGGTGCCCCTGAGTTCGCCGGTCACCGGCGTGCCATCCAACTGCATGGCCGGCATGGAAGAGGATGCTATGACCGAGTATATCAGGTAGGCCTTCGCAACATAAGCGCCAGAACCGCCGGGAAGTCCCGTCAGGTTGAGCGAACCGGATGAGGCGAACCTGAGGCCGGTTGAGGCCTGGACATAATTGCCCCTGAGGGTTATCCTGGTATAGAAGGCCGGCCTCGCGCCCCCGCTCTTGTCGCCGGTACCATCGCAACAGCTCCCCCTTGTCCCGTATGGCACAGAGCCAAACCCCGCGAAAAGTGTCAACAAAGGTATAAGCATACTGCACCTCCCAAATGCTCAGATTGAAATTATCAACTGCCGGAGGATGGCCGGTCAAGAGCCGATTCGTTCCTGTCGCCTCGCTTGAATTGGCTCGGCGACTCTAAAGGTGGACGCTAATAGATAATCAGGAAATCAAGGGCCACGCGCGCTTATTTTATCGGGGCGAGTGGATTCGAACCACCGACCCCTAGCCCCCCATGCTAGTGCGCTAACCAATCTGCGCTACGCCCCGATAGACTGAGAGTATAACCCAGGAACGGATGCATTTTCAAATTGGACAGCCGCCAGCTTTATACTTATCAGGCTATGAAAATATTGTTTCTGTTGGCCCTTGCGGTGCCACTCGTGGCCGACTCGTTCCTGACATCAACGGACTTCTACACCCAGTCTCCGGTGAAGATAGGGCCATGGAACCAGGACATGCTCCGCGACCTTTACTATGGGAAATACCCCGACGGGAGCGGCGAACAAGAACTGGAATGCACCCCCCAGGATGTCATGAGCGTCCTGGAAGGAACGGATGACCCGCTTACCCACATGTTCGTCTTGCAGGCCGCGTATTACCTGGAACTCAACGGGTTCCTGGACGCGGAAGGGGTCTACAATGCCCTTCTGGCAAAAATGAAGCCCACGGCCGGGAAACCCATAAACAGGTTTGATTTCGGTTTCTACATGGTCCTCTTCAAAACGGAATCGGACGCCCTGATGCAGGTTGAGATTGCCGCGAACCAGATGAACACACCAGAGGCGCGGCTCGGCTACGCGCTCTGCCTGGCGCAGATTGACGGGTTCGGATACGGCGCGAGCGACTGGAACAGCCCATCTGACCTCAAGTGCAAGGCGGTTGATCAGCTCAGCCTCGCGGTAAAACAAAAGGACAAGTGGTCAAAGGAGATGGCCCTCACCATGTCCAGCGCTGTATCATACATGACCAAGTATGAAGGCTTTTCAAAGTGCAAGGGCTGGAAGGCAATCCTCTCGGCAGTGGGGATAGGCAAATGACCGCGCGCGGGCCACGGCATTTCCGTGACAGGATGAACAGAGGAATGAACGGATACAACATATATCCCCGTTTCCAGGCAGGGTTCTCTGAGCCGATAGAGCGAGCAGATGATCGGATACATAAAGGGAAGAGTGGTTGACGCTGATGGCGTGAACCTCACGGTTGAGGCCGGGGGCGTGGGGTATACCATAATGGTCACGCCCGATCTGGTGAGGCCCAGGGGGGAAACCGTGGAGCTCTTCGTTCACACGCACTTTTCGCAGGACAACATCGGGCTTTTCGGTTTTGCGAACCCTGGAGCAAGGGAGATATTTCTCAGGCTCATAAGCGTCCAGGGCCTCGGCCCTTCGGGCGCCATGAAGATAATGTCCGGATTCTCCGCGGATGAGCTCAGGTCAACCATAGAGGCCGGGGACTCGGCCGCTCTCCAGCGGGTAAAGGGTATAGGCCCGAAACTCGCAGACAAGATAATCTTCTTCCTGCGGGGCAAACTCCCGGAGGCCACGCCAACCAGCACGGACGAGGTCATCCAGGCCCTCGTGAGCCTTGGGATGAGGGAAACGGAGGCGCGCTCGGTGGCCCAGGC
>CBFGJU010000201.1:0-2663 GCA_965649155.1 Caldifarciminota bacterium
CGCGGCCCTTGTGCCAATTACCCAAGCCGCGACGCGGTTCAGGCTCGCGTCAAAGAAATCCAGGGCAATGTGGACTCTCGGAAGGGCGTTTGCCCTGATTATTTCTCTTGCAACCGCGAGGAGCTCGTCGTTGAGTATTACAACATGGTCGCTGTCCCACCGGACACCCCTGCTCAGGTGCAAAAGCATTTCATCAAAAAAGAGGAGGAGAGTTGGTATCTTGTCCGCGACAGACTCTGTCGGGTGAAAGTGTCCCGTGTCCAGGCAAAGCATCTTTTTCCTCGTCAGAGCGTATCCGAGGTAGAACTCGTGCGAGCCAACCACATAGGATTCCGATCCTATGCCGAAGAGCTTTGGTTCCAGGGAGTCCTTGAGATAAGCTGGTTCATGATGGACGGAGTATATCTCGT
This sequence comes from Caldifarciminota bacterium, assembly GCA_965649155.1. GTDB lineage: Bacteria > Hydrothermota > Hydrothermia > JBDRYB01 > JBDRYB01 > JBDRYB01. The sequence goes on from CBFGJU010000201.1 coordinate 411, forward strand.
CAAGGGATTCTGCAAGGAGCTTTCGGTATCCAAGCCTGTCCGCGGGTTCATCCTTTGACCCATCCGGAATCCAGAGGTTGTGAACGCACGGGGTTCCCGTCTCCTTTCCAAAGTAGGCGCCTATCTCTCTGCACCTCTTTACATGTTCAATCCAGAATTTTCTTATATCGCTGTTCCTGTGGCTCAGGGTGAAGCCTCCATGAGCTTTGGGGTGCGAAAAGCAGGTCGCGTTGAAATCAAGTCCAACCCTCGTTTCCCTCGCCCACTCAACCCATCCCGCAAAGTGCTCCGGGCCGATCTCGTCCCTTTCAACCCTGTTCTCTCCGAACTCCCCGTATATCGCGTGAAGGTTAACGCGATGGTTGCCGGGGATAAGTGAGAGGGCCTTTTTCATGTCGGCTCTCAGCTCATCCGGATTTCTCGCCCTGCCGGGGTAATTGCCAGTAGCCATTATCCCTCCGGTCTGGGCTGATGCCTCGGTCTCAAAACCCCTCACATCATCCCCTTGCCAGCACGGAAGGGAGACGGTTACCTTCATGAGGGTTTCAATTGCCCTGTCGGTATCCACTCCGAGCCGTGCGTAACGCTCGCGGGCCTCATCATAGGCTCTATCTATTGAGCTTTCCATGTTCCGTTTCATTGGCATTCCTCCCTTGCCACGAGAGAAAGAAACCGCTGATACGCTTCCTGCCAGCCGCAGTCTTTTCCGGGTTCGGATCCCTCGGTCTGAAATGATGACGCCACCACTTCCCTTATGTCCTCCGGAGAATCAAGGTAGCCAAGCGCCATTGCCTGAACCAGGAGGTTTCCTATTGCTGTGGCTTCTGCTGGGCCAGCTATTACGGGTAGCCCGGTAGCGTTTGCCGTAAAGCGGTTGAGGAGCCTGTTCCTCGATCCTCCGCCGACAACATGAACCCGCTCTATGGGTTTTTGACAGATATTTCCAAGTTGCTCAATCACATACCGGTATTTGAGCGCGAGGCTTTCCAGTATGCTCCTCGTGAGTTCGCCCGGAGTTTCGGGCAGGGGCTGATTCGTCCGCCTGCAGAAGTCCCTTATGGCGCGGGTCATGCTATCCGGATTCAGGAATTCCGTGTAGTCAGGATCAAACAGCGACCTGAACGGCTCGGCCTCTTCTGCCATCCTGTTCAGCTCCTCGTATGAGGTAGTGCCGGCCATCTCCTTCCTGCACTCCTCAAGTAGCCACAGCCCCATCACATTCTTGAGAAAACGAAACCTTCCGCATATCCCGCCCTCGTTGGTGAAATTGAGACGCCTTGCTGTTTCGTTTATTATCGGGCCTGTGGTTTCCACGCCCACCAGTGACCATGTCCCGGAGCTTATGTATGCCCAGGTGTTTCCTCTGGCGGGAATCGCGGCCACCGCTGATCCGGTATCATGCGTAGCGGGCGCTATCACACTTATCCCCTTAATGCCTGTTTCCTCGCAGATCTCCGGGCTCAACTTTCCAGTGATTGTTCCCGGCGTGATTATTCTCTGCATTATACCTGCGTCCAGGCCCATAACCGCGAATATCTCGGCTTCCCAGGAACCCTTTATCGGGTTGTAAAGCTGCGATGTTGTTGCTATGGTGAATTCGGTTGCCTTGACTCCGGTAAGCAAATAGTTGAAGAGATCAGGCATAAACAGGAGGTCTGACGCGTCCGAGATGGCTCGCGATCCACTTCTGACAATGGAAAATAACTGGAACAGGGTGTTTATTGGCAGGATCTGGTTCCCCGTCAGGACATAAAGCTTCTCGTCCGACATGAGCTCTCGGAACTCTTCAATTGCGGCTTTTGTCATGGGGTCCCGGTATGAATGGGGCAACCCTAGAAGCCTGCCATCCTTGCCCAGCAGGGCAAAGTCAACTCCCCAGGTGTCAATTCCGATGCTCTCTATGTCGTATTGAGCGGAAATCCTGAGAGCCTTTTTGATCTCACCGTATAGAGCTCCAATGTCCCAGTAGAGGTGATTTCCCGCCGCGACGATGTTGTTGGGGAAGCGATGGATTTCGCTGATGGATAGGCGCTTTCCATCAAATTCTCCTATAATTGCCCTTCCGCTACCCGCTCCCAGATCAAAGGCAAGGTGCTGGCTCACTTCCCGAATCTCCTGCGAATTTCCTTGACCTGCTCCTCGTTCAGGCCCTTCAGCGCTGAACCTTCCCCGGCCAGCAAAAATATCCTCGCGAGCTTGTTGGCTATGTCCATGAGATCAAAGGCCTCATCAAGGTCCCTTCCCGCCGAAATC
>CBFGJU010000202.1:0-2655 GCA_965649155.1 Caldifarciminota bacterium
AGGGAACTTGCCAGGCCAACAAGGTGTCTTAGACCCTCTCCAACCACCTCCATGGCAGATTCATCCCCATCGTCAGCCAGGGCTATGACGCGAGGAGCCAGAGAGGCAGTCCGTCTAACCATATCCTTCTCCATCAAACCCAGGACAAAATCCCTTGGTTCCCCCTCAATGAGGCCAACGAGGCCGGTTTCGCCCCGAAGGCCGTCAATGGCCTCAAGGGCACGGGAAATGCCTTCCCGCGCGAGCCAGAAACCTCCGCCTTTGTCCCCGAAAACATGGCCGAAGCCGCCAGCCCTCAGCAATCTACCAGAACTTCCCTTGCCAATAGCAACAGAACCGGTGCCAGCTATGACAACGACCCCTGGGTTCCCCGTGAAAGCACCGATAAGCGCGGCCTCCGCGTCAGAAATGACCCTTATTCTCTTTCCAGATGCCCCAAAAACCCCGGCCAGTCTCGCCCGTTCCTCGTCAGTCCACGCGCCGGCGGCCGCGACTCCAACCGCGTCAAAACGGGCCATCTCGGAGACCTGGCGCGCTATAAGCGATGGGTCGTCCCACCTGGTAATGGGCCACAAGCCCCGGAAATAAATCCTGCCCTTCTCGTCCGTCACGACGAATCCCGTGCCAGAGCCGCCAATGTCAAGGCCGATTATCTTTTCCAAAACATCAACATTATAGCAGACGAAACCCCCACCGCGCCACCAATCAGGAAAGGGGCCTGCGGAGAGACCCTGTCCCAGAGAAAACCAGCCAGGAGGCTCGCTGGCAGGAGCAGAATGCCGACGGTCATGTGATAAAGGCCATAGGCTGTGCCACGAAGGCGCTCGTCCTTCACTATGTCAGCCACCATGGCCCTTTCGGTGCCATCGGTCGCGCCATAGAAAAGACCGTAGAGTGGCATTATGAGCCACCAGGCCCAAGAGACGCCAACCAGCGCCGAAAGAAGATAGACAGCGCCGTAAATGAGAAAACCGATGACCAGAAGCCTCCTGCGTCCCCACCTGTCCGACAGCGCGCCCAGGGGATAGGCAGTCGCCGCATAGACGATGTTGAACAGGGCGTATATGGCGGGAACCAGCGCGGGCGCGAGGCCAACAGCCTGGGCCTTGAGCAAAAGGAAGGTGTTTGAAGAGTTGCCCAGGGAAAAGAAACCCATGATGGCAAGGAAGGTGAAAAACGGCAGGGGCAGTTCCTTCATGGAGGCTCTCACACCCTTCTTTAGCCTCTGAACGCCTATCTCCTTGACGAACAAGGCGAGGATGAGGAAACAGATGGCACCAGGCAAGAGGGAAAGCCAGAAGACCAGCCGGTAGTTGTCTCCGGTGAGCCACATCAGGCCCCAGGCTACGAGGGGACCTACAACAGCTCCCGCGGTGTCCGCGGCCCGGTGCAGGCCAAAAGCCTTGCCCCTGGTTTTCTCCTTGACTGAATCAGCGATGAGCGCGTCGCGGGGCGCTGTCCTTATGCCCTTTCCAACCCTGTCCCCGAAACGGACAGAGAGCACTATCAACCAGTGATTGGCAAAACCAATAATTGGCGTGGCAATGGCTGATATGCCGTATCCGACGAGGACCATGGGCTTGCGTTTCCTGACCCTGTCAGACCAGTAGCCGGAGAGGCCCTTCAGGAGGGATGCGGTTGCCTCGGCTATGCCCTCTGTTACCCCGAGAAAGGTGGCGCCTGTTTTGAGAACGCTTGAGAAGAACCCCGGCAGAAGCGGATAAACCATTTCCGAGGCCACATCCCGGAGAAACGAGGCCCAGGCAAAGGCCTTCACATTCGGAGGGATTTTTTCTCCTTCCGAGACCCTCGGCTCAGTCATGGGTAAATTATAATCGGGGTTCTCGCGGGATTGCCGCTTCCGTAATTTCATGGGTTGTTAAGTGGCACATAAAAGCCCCGGCCGGGACGGGAGGTGAGATTATTTTACCCGGCCGGGGCTATAATAAGATGCTTTCCGGTGAATAGAAAACCAGGCCGGCCAGAGCGAAAACGGGAGGTGCAGATGTTCTCCGGCCGGCCCGAAAATCTATCTTATAATCCTCAGAGTCTTCATCCCTCCCTGATACCTGAGAACAGCGAGATAAAGGCCCTTGGTTTCCATCCCGGGAATGAAGGTGTGGCCTCCTTGAGACAGAACCCCATCATACAGTCTCTGAACGAGTTTTCCTGAGGCGTCGTAGAGGCTCAGGGAGACCTGGGCCGAGGAAGTATAAAAAGCCCCGGCCGGAACGGGAGGTGTGGTAATATTATCCGGCCGGGGCCTGCTAGGTGATTATCTCACAACCGCCTTGCCTTTGTATATACCTGTTTCCCAGAGATAGACGCCGGTTTCAAGGGTTATCCGATTATCCCCTTTCCGGAGCTCCCCCGAATAAGCGAGCCTGCCGTCGGCCGAGTAGATCTCTATTATGGCCTCCACTCCTGATCTGAAGATGAGGCCACCGGAAACCGGAGACCAGGTTATCCCTCTCTGATAGCCAGAATCGGTTTCTTCAACATCCTCGTAGAGAGGAGCACAAATATTGGTCATGATCAGGGGGGGCGCATTCACGGTTGGGAGGGTTGGGGACAATGTGCTCGGTGAACAACTCGCACCAGTAGATACGAATGATGTGTTCAGTTGGGGTGTCATGACGGTTGGCAAGCAATCCT
>CBFGJU010000203.1:0-1348 GCA_965649155.1 Caldifarciminota bacterium
GTTGAAGGAGTCTCAAAGGGCTTCAAGCGTGAACTGCTTATAGTTGGGTCCGGATACAGGGCAAAGATGGACGGGAAGAAGCTGGTGTTGACAGTTGGCTATTCTCATCCTGCCGTGTTTGAACCTCCGGAGGGTATAAAGGTGGAGGTCTCCGGCGACAAGGTTTCCGTGGGGGGCACGGACGCGGTGAGGGTGATAGTCTCTGGCCCGGACAAACAGAAGGTTGGACAGGCCGCGGCCCACATACGGGATATAAAGCCGCCGGATGTCTACAAGGGCAAGGGCATAAGGTATGCGGATGAGATAATACACCTGAAGCCTGGAAAATCAGCCACCACCGGAGGAAAATAAAATGGCGGTTTCCGAGCGTGAGAAAACCCTTTTCCGATTTGGCCGGCGCAAGCGCAGGCAGAAGAGGATTGGCAAGAAGGTCATAGGAACAAGCGAGCGCCCACGCCTTTGCGTGGTAAAGAGCCACAGGCATCTTTACGCGCAGTTGATAATTGACCCTCCGGGAGCGCCCAGCCGGGTGATAACCGGCGCGTCCACGATGAGCCCGGGGCTCAAGGAAAACCTGAAAGGCACAGGCGAGGACAGGGCAAAGGCTCTCGGAGCATTCATGGCAAAAAGGGTCACGGATAAGGGATACAAGAGGATCGTTTTTGACCGTTCAGGATACCCTTACCACGGGGTGATAAAGGCCTTTGCTGATGCGCTCAGGGAAGGAGGACTGGAGTTCTGATGCCCAGAGAAATAACCTACGAGGAAGAATACACCGATCTTTCGGAGAATGTGGTTTCCATAAGCCGTGTCTCCAAGATGACCAAGGGCGGCCGTACCTTCAAGCTGACAGCGTGGGTAGTTGTCGGCGATGGCCAGGGTAGGGTTGGCATCGGGCGCGGGTCAGGCAAGGAGACCCCCGCGGCCATAGAGAAGGCGAAGAAAAAAGCCACGAAAAACATGCAAAGGGTCATACTCTGGCACGGCACCCTCCCCCACCCCATAGTCGTGAAACACGGGGCAACCCGGCTCACGATGAAACCAGCCGCGCCCGGCACAGGCATAAAGGCCTGCCAGGCCGCGAGAGCCATCCTGGAGGCCGCCGGCTACAAGAATGTCCTGACAAAGGTGCACGGCGGCGGCAGTGTTGTTAACATACTAAAGGCAACCATGAAGGGCCTTTTGTCCCTGAAGGACCCTGCGGAGGTAGCGGAGTCCAGGGGCAAGGATCCGGAAAAGATACTGAGGAGGTTCTCAGGTGGCCCGAGAAAAGAAAAAGAAATTGCTGAAAATAACCCTGAAGGTTAGCCTCATAGACATGCACAAGAAGAACGAGGCCATCCTGAGG
>CBFGJU010000203.1:1358-2654 GCA_965649155.1 Caldifarciminota bacterium
GGCAGTCGGTTCTTCAGCCAGATAACGAGGCAACAAGGGGAATGATAAGAAAGGTTTTGCAGTATGTCATCGTGGAGGAGGTCTCGGAATGATAAACCTCTCAAATCTCATGCCCGGCAAGGGCGCCCGCAAGAAGGCTAAAAGGATAGGCAGGGGACCGGGCTCTGGCAGTGGAAAGACCTCCGGCAGAGGCCACAAGGGCCAGAACTCAAGGGGCTCTGGCAAGGGGCCATGGTTTGAGGGCGGTCAGACCCCCTTGCACAGAAGGCTTCCAAAGAGGGGTTTTCACAATCCGGGGAGAACTGTTTATCAGGTGGTTAACCTCCGAGACCTGGAGGCCAGGTTCTCCGATGGCGATGAGGTAACGCCGGAAACTCTCAGAGACAAAGGGTTGATAAGCCGCAGGCTCCCGGTGAAACTCCTTGGCAAGGGCAGTCTGAGCAAAAAGCTATCGGTAAGGCTGGACGCTGTTTCCGCGTCCGCGGCAAAGGCGGTTGAGGCCGCTGGCGGCACGGCTACAGTGCCAGAGAAAAAGACAACTGAACCCGCGTCAAGGGAGGGGAAAGCAAAAACACACGAGGCTACGGAGCAAGCGGGAACCGGCGCTACAGGAAGCGAAACTGAGCCCGAGGGAGAAGGCTGATGTTTCAATCGCCCCAGAACATATTCAAGATAGAGGAGCTGAAACAGCGAATCCTGTTCACCCTCGGTCTCATACTCATATACAGGATAGGAACCCACATCCCAATGCCAGGCGTCAACGCGGCCGCCCTTGGGGAGTTCTTCAGGGAGGCCCTGGCAGGAACGGTCTTCGGCCTGTATGACATTTTCGTTGGCGGGGCTTTGCAGAGGGCCGCGATATTTGGCATAGGCATAATGCCATACATATCCGCGTCCATCATATTTCAGCTCCTCGCGGCCTCGGTTCCATACTTTGAGCGGGTCCAGAAGGAGGGAGAACACGGCCGCAGAAAGATAAACCAGTGGACTAGGTACCTTACCATCCTGGTTGCTGGCATACAGGCTTTCGGCATATCAACATTCCTGCAGAGGCTAACCAGCCCCTCTGGACTACCCATCGTTCCGTTCCCCGGGCCCCTGTTCACCATATCCGTGATGATCACCCTGATAGGAGGGACAATGTTCTTGATGTGGATGGGCGAACAGATAACCGAGCGAGGCATAGGGAACGGAATATCCGTGCTCATTTTCGTCGGGACCCTGGACTCAATCCCGAACGAGATAATGAACACGATAACCCTCTGGCGCTCAGGCGCGGTCAGCTGGGTATCCGTG
>CBFGJU010000204.1:0-2649 GCA_965649155.1 Caldifarciminota bacterium
CCGCATATGGCGTTGTGGGCAGGAGAGGATGATCCTCGTTCATTGGCTCGGTCACAGCGGAGCCGTAGACCTCGGATGTTGATATGTGGACGAACCTCTCAACCCTTTTCGCCCACCTGTAGACAGCCGAGACAACGGACTGGGTTCCCAGAACATCCGTGGTGAAGAAGACCCTGTCGTTATACAACGAGCGAGAGACATGCGTTTCCGCGGCATAGTGCACGACATAATCAGACCGGGAGACCAGCTCGTTGACCAGGTGCAGGTCATTCACATCCCCATACCAGAACTCAAAACGGGGGCTTTCCTTTAGCTCCTGCGGGATGTTGTCAGGGTTTCCAGCATAGGTCAGGGCATCAAGGACAATTATGTGCCAATTTTCGTGTTTCCCGAACATCGTCCTCACGAAGTCAGAACCCATGAACCCAGCGCCGCCGGTTACTAAGAGAGTCTTCATAGCGAAAGAATAAAGCGGGAGCCTGGCCCTGCGCAATTTGCATTGACGAACAGCTTCTTCTGGCCCGGCGGCCTTCCAACCCGTCGCGGTTTTCGCCCGGAACGAGCAACCGGGAGCCATGAACCAATATAATTTGAAGGTGATCCGCGGCGCCTTTCACCTGCATTCCTCCCTTTCATCTGATGGGCACGGGGATTTCCGCGATTGGGCGCTCTGGGCACGAGAGCGTGGGCTTTCGTTCCTCATATTTACCGAGCACGAGCAGGATGTCACGGATGCCCAGCTTGCCGGAATGCCAGACGAAATAGCCGGAGTAAGGCTTTTCTGGTTTACCGAAAAGGAGGACGGGTTTTCCCACTGGGCCGAACTGCCGGGCCTATCGGTTCTCCTGCATCCGGGCGAGCCAAGGGCCCCCGGAAGGCTTTTTGCCTGCGCGGAGGCCTGGAACCTGAAACGCGACGGGCCTTATCCATCGCACCGGGTAATCAGGATGTTCGCGGGCCAGGATGTGATATTTATTGGAGGCTGTGACATCCATTCTCCAGGTTATACGCCTGTTGTGCTTGAGATTGAGGGGAATGACATCTTCGTTTCGCTCCGGGAGGGCAGGTTTGTTTCCCGCCGGGGCAGGGTCGCGCTTTACCCGGATGGCAGGGTTGAGGGCGCGGGGGTTGGCTGGGGCCTGTGGGAAGGCCTGATGGCCGGATACCGCGCGGCCAGGTGGGTTGCCAGGAGGCTCGGCATGGCAACCCTGCTCCGCTGGCTCAGGAGGAGGAGGCTCAGAAGATGAAGGCAAAACGGGTTCTGCTTTATCACTCGGTGACCGACAGGGAAGGGTTTCTCCGGCAGGCTGATCTCCTCTCCCAGTTTCCGTCAATCCCGGCATCAGGGATTTTGAACTCCAAGGCCCCCTGTATTTCAGTAACATTTGACGATGGTTGGGAGGATTTGCTCTGGGCCTTTCCTGAACTGAAGACGAGGGGTCTGGCCGCGACGCTTTTTTTGACAACCGTCCTTCCAGAGCTCAGAAAAACCGGTTCCTGGGAGAATTTCGTCCGCGAGAGGTTCCCTCGTCTCAGCCAAAAAGGCCCCCTGGTTCCCTTATCCTGGGACGAGCTCCGCGATCTCGCGAGAGATGGTCTTGAGATAGGTTCCCACGGCCACACTCACATCAGGTTTGGCCGCGGAGCGGGGGAGGAGCTGGGGTTTTCGCGAGAGCTGATAATGGAGAAACTCGGCATCAATACCAGGATATTTGCCTATCCATATGGCAGGCGCAGGGATATTGGTCTCTCGGCAAAGGGCCTTATTCAGGCGTATGGCTACGAGATGGGCTTTATCGGCCACGGATGGGCAATACCGGATGATTGCGACCCTCTCTTGGTTCCGAGACATCCTGTTAAGGACTCGTGGCCTCCCGCGCGGCTCAAGGGCGTTCTTTCGGGGAAAACCGATGCCAAGGAAAGATTGTCCTGGTGGATTCAGGGAGTTATCCGCAGATTTTGAAAAAACTCACTTCTTGGGCGTGACTTCTATGGTAACATGCTTCACCCAGGTCTCCGGTTGCCTCGGTGGCAGGCCTTCGGTGTATGCCCATATCATCGCCCCGTGATTTCCCTTCTCCCACGCAGATATATCAATGTCCAGATATGCCTCCTCTGAGTCAGAGTCAAACTCGCCATCCGCGGGTTTCATGGGGAGGGTTTTGTCCGAAAAGGTGATGTAGATGCCGTCAACCCGTTTTCCGGTGGTGTCTCCAATGGGGAACCGGGCATTGGCTTCTATCCTCAAAACCCTTGCTCCACCGGTTGGATTTGGACGGACATCCACCCTGGTGATTTCCGGACCTTGGGGCAGGGTTCCTGCCGGGACGGGCTTATAACAAGTTACGATGTCGGGCACGGGAGGCAGGATTTCTTCGGGTTCTCCGCCTGCTGTCTGGTTCTTGCCCTGTTTTTCGCACTTGCCCGCGATCAGACCCACGATGGCAAGAGCCGCCCCCAATGGGAGAAATCCCCTTCTGGCGGCCCTCATTGCGAACCTGCAAGCTCCGAAAACGATCCAGTTTTTGAACCTGGCCATAGTCATAGCCAGATTATAAACCTATCTAACCAGAACCCACCAGGCCCGCGTCAACCTTTCCGGCTCAGGGTTCACGGTAATTGGCAGGAGCCTATCCACCTCTTCACGGG
>CBFGJU010000205.1:0-563 GCA_965649155.1 Caldifarciminota bacterium
GAGGTGGCGGATAAAGGCGCGAGCGTCCTGGTTTCCTGGGATCCGGTGGACGGCGCGAGCTGGTATAGGGTTTCCGTGGACGGGGCCGCGGTGGACTCTGTCCAGGCTGGTGGAGCCACGAGCTTCAGGATCACCGGCGAGCACGCTGGCAAGGTGATAAGGGTTGAGGCAGTGGGCACCGAAATCGCGGAGGAGATCGATCTCTCGCCATACAGAACTGATCTAATCCTGTTTTCGGCGGAAGACCCGGACACCCTTCACCCGGAGGCCGCTGGTTTCTACTATAGCTATTTTGAGCGCTACTTCATCTCGGACACGGCCAACTGGTTCAGGATTGACTTCTACATCGGGGACGAGAACGGTGATGGGGCCGTGGACATCAACTCGCCCAGGGTCTACGGCATAAACAACGAGTATAACATGTCCGCGCCCTGGGGCACAGGAAACTGCGCGCCGGACACCGGTTACGCTCTCACCACGAACCTGGTCCAGGGCGAGGAGTTCGCGATGTGGCTCAGCTATGATCGGGAATGGGGCTTTGGTGACAACTTCGCACGAGTAGT
>CBFGJU010000205.1:573-2648 GCA_965649155.1 Caldifarciminota bacterium
ACTCGGCGGATTCGTTCCGGGCTGAAATCAGCATATATTACCAGATGGAATACGGGTTGAGATGGGTGGGAAAGTAAAGGCAAATCCCCACGCCCACGGTTTCTTATTCTCCTTCCAGCAGTTTTCTCGCCAGAGCCAGAGCCTCGTCGGTTATCTTTTCGCCGGCTGACATTCTCGCTATCTCCTGGACGCGCTCGGCCTGGGAAAGGGGCCTTATGGAAACCCTCGCACCTTTCTTCTCAACCAGAAAGTGGCGCTCTGCCCTCGCCGCGATCTGGGGAAGGTGAGTCACGGTGAGAACCTGGTGCCGCGAAGAGAGGGATCTGAGCTTTTTCCCCACCACCTCCGCGACCCGGCCGCCTATGCCCTGGTCAACCTCATCAAAGACCAGGATTGGCGTATCCTCAGCCTCCGCCAGCGCGGTCTCCAGCGCGAGCATTACACGGGACAGCTCTCCGCCCGAGGCAACCTTCACCAAGGGAAGGAGTGGCTGGCCGGGGTTCGCGGCCAGGAGGAACTCGCAACGGTCAAATCCGGTTTCCGATGGCTCATCCCTCCAGAGCTCTGCCCTGAACCTCGCGCCGCGCATTGCCAGCTCGGAGAGCTCCTGCTCTACCCTCTCAGAAAGCCCGGCCGCGGCCAGCCGCCTTTTCTCGGAAAGCTCAGCGCCAACGCGATTGACCTCGCGCTCAGCCGCGGCGAGCTCGCGCTCCGCGGCCGATATGCCTGTGTCAGCGGTGTCAAGCCTGTTGAGCTTTTCCCTCAATTCTTCGGCAATCCTCAGTAAGCCGGGAAGGTCGGTTTTGAACTTCTCCTTTAGCCGCGAGATGCGGTAGAGGCGCTGGTTGACCGATTCAAGCTCGTCCGGATCAAAATATGCCTGCTCTCTCAGGGAAACCAGCAATCTCGCGGCCTCAGACAGGCTTTCCTTTGAAGCAAGGACCACATCAATGGCCTCCCTGACGCTGGGCATGTCAGAGAAGTCGGAAAGCCTGGAAAGCGCCGCGGAAACAGACGAGTGCGCGGAGCCCTCGCCCTCGTATATGAGATCAATGGCAAACGAGATGGCCTCGGCCAATTGGGCTCCGGAAGTGAGAAATCTCCTTCTCTCGGAAAGCTCCTCTTCTTCGCCCTCTTTCAGGCACGCGTCCTCCAGCTCCTTGAGCTGGAAGCGATACAGCTCCTCGGCCTCGCGCAGGGCATCAAGTTCCCTCTTCTTCTTTTCAAGCATGGCACGGAGGGATTCCTTTTTCGCCCAGGCAGAAGCGAAGGCGTTCCTGAGGCCATCAAGTCCGGCTACCGCATCAAGGAAAAAGAGGTGGTTCTCAGGATCAAGCAATCTCTGGTTAGCTCGCTGGCCGTGCAGGGCAACCGCCGCGCCGATCCTCTCGGAAAGATCGGAGGACGAGACGGGTCTGCCATCTATGAAAGACCTTGCCCTCCTGGATTTGCCCGAAAGCTCTCGGCGAACCGAGAAGACCCCGTCCCCGGACGAAAAAACAGCCTCCACGGAAGAGTTTGCCTCGCCGAATACCTCCCAGTCTATACGGGCACCCAAGAGAGCGCCCAGAGCGGAAAGGAGCATCGTCTTTCCAGCGCCGGTCTCGCCAGTCAGGACATTGAAGCCACCTGAGAGCTCAAGCTGAGCCTCCTTGACAAGTATGAAGTTCTCAACCCTGAGGGAAACTATCCGCATGGAAGTCCGGTGACCAAGGGGCATGCAGGTTGTTTCGTCGGGTTAGAAAATCCGACCCGGACCGGCAATTGACCAGGAGCAGGGGGCTCTGGGTTAAGCTTTCGGGGCGCATGAACCCTCGCTAACTTGCGAATGGCAACCGAGATCATCATCCCCACTCAAGCTTTTTCCTGAGGACTGAAAAGAAATCCGGCGCCCAGGATGTCCTGACAAAGCTGGCTTTTTGTTCGGACATTCGGACCGTGAAGCCATCGGAAGGCTCCAGGAGGAACGACTCCCTTCCGTCAGCGGAGAGAAGCATCCTCTCGCCCCGGCTTTCAGCCTTTATCTCCAGAACCGTGTCCGAAGGCAGGACAATGGGCCGGACAGTCAGGGAGTG
>CBFGJU010000206.1:0-2645 GCA_965649155.1 Caldifarciminota bacterium
AGGAGGGAGCTTGGGCCAGATGCATCGGTTGAGGACATGGTCAAATACGCCCTGAGGAGAGGCGAATGAAGACACGCGGGGAAGAAGCCAGGCTCACATCTCCGGAGGCCTCCGGAGATGACGCGCTCCTGGACAGCAAGCTGAGACCTCGCTCTCTCTCCGAGTTCATAGGCCAGGCAAAGATAAAGGAACTGCTCTCTGTCTTTTTGACGGCCGCGAAAGAAAGGGGTGAACCGGTTGACCATGTGCTCCTCTCGGGCCCGCCGGGCCTGGGCAAGACCACCCTCGCTGGCATAATAGCCAGGGAACAGGGCGCGGAGTTCAGGTCAACATCTGGCCCTGCTCTGGAGCGGCAGGCGGACATGGCCGGATTGCTCACATCCCTGAAACCGATGGATGTCCTCTTCATAGACGAGGTTCACCGCCTGCCCAAGACGGTTGAGGAATTCCTTTACCCAGCACTTGAAGACTTCCGGGTGGACATAATCATAGGCGAGGGGCCGGGCGCCAGGAGCATAAGGCTTTCTCTTGAACCATACACCATGATAGGCGCGACAACCAGGCAGGGACTCCTGTCCGAGCCGCTGAGGGCAAGGTTCGGCATAAGCTTCCGGCTGGATTATTATCCCCCGAACGAGATACAGGAGGTTCTCAGAAGGAGCGCGGACATACTCGGAATTGAGGCGACGGAAGACGGCCTCGCGGAGATAGCCAGGAGGAGCAGGGGAACGCCTCGCGTCGCGAACCGCTTGCTCAAGAGGGTCAGGGATTTCGCGCAGGTGAAAGCGAAGGGAGTGGTTGATCTGGAGATAGCCCGCTACGCGCTTTCCGCGATGGAGGTGGACTCAAGGGGACTTGATGAGATGGACAAGCGAATGTTGAAAGCCATCATAGAGAGGTTCAGGGGAGGGCCCGTTGGCCTGAAGAACATATCAGTGGCAATAGGCGAGGACCCAGGAACAATAGAGGAGGTCTATGAGCCTTTCCTGATAAGGGAAGGGCTTTTGCAGAGGACATCCCGCGGGCGTGTGGCAACCCCGCTGGCCTATGAACACCTGGGATATGTGTGAGCCTCCCGACTAACCGGTGCAAAGACCCAATCCTGCCCGATATAATATGTTTGTGAGGAAGATCTGCCTGGCCATAGGAACAATAGTCCTTCTCTTATCGTGTCAGCAGTCCGAGGAGCAAAAACCCAGGTTGACCACGGTCTTCGCGTATTTCTACAGCCATCAGGACACCCAATCGGTTTTCCTTGACACCCTCTACAGCCTTGATGAACCTGTTGAGGACACCTTTGGCCTTTCTGGCGCGACCGTCATGGTCCAGGTTGGCCAGGGGCCGTGCATCCGGTTTCCGGAGGACACGGCCCGACCAGGGCGATACAGGGCTCGTCTGGCGATCGTTCCGGAGACGGAATACAGGCTCAGGGTTGAAAGTCCGGTCGGGGACACCTACGAGATGATCTCAAGGTCGCCAAAATCATTCAGTCTGATATACCCCCAGGAGGGAGACACCATGCCCCTGGATTCGCTCTATGTGGCCTGGACCGATCCGGGCAATCCTGGTTATCTTCTACGGATATACACCGAGGACACCACCAGGGACACCCCTTACACATATGAGGTCATATTCCCTCTGTTCCCCAACGGAGATACATCGCAAAGCTATATCCCCGCGTTTTTCATTGACACCCTGAACTACTGGTATGACTTCACGATTGCCGGCGTGGACACGATTTCCTCAGGTTCGGACAGGTATCACGATTTCGTTGTCTTCTGGGCGCACAGGGTCAGGGTTTTCGTGAAGGAAAACCCTGGGTTCTGAAATTCCAGGTCCACTTGCTATCTGGCCTCCCCACACTCCTTCGTTTCCCCAAACGCTTGTCTCGGAACCCCCTGAGGCCACAGGAACCCAGGGATACCGGTAACGGATAGCTCCAGGCCAGGGTTTTCCAACCTGCCATTTATCACATTCTCAACTCATTTCCCCCCGCGGGTTTCCCAACCCGTCATGCCTTATTGCGGAACTGGAAGATCCCGCCTGGAAAGTCCGGCCTGAGAAGGGTTTCGCGCGGGAGGTGATTTCAAGAAGTCATTCCGCGAGAGATAGATCGCGGCATATGCGGCTAATCCACAGCCAGGCCTTCAAACAGGCATCAGGATGAGGCTTACGAGAGGTTCTGGATAAAGATCAAGTATTCCCTTTGGAAAAAGAAGCCCCGGCATCTAACCGGGGCATTTTTGATCCGCTTTGGCCCTAATAAAGCCCCTGCACCTGCTTGTCCTTGGGCCACTCAACCGAGAAGCTTATCCTGGCCTCCCACTTGTCCAGGGCCTTCATCTTCAGTGTCCATGAGTATAGCTTTTTGTCCTTGTCCTCGTTGTCCGGCTTGGGTTCTATCTTGACCCCTGAGACGGCTATGTCCTTTGTCTTCGGAAGGGGAACAGCCTCATAGACGACCAGGGTTATCCCCTTCTTGAGGTAGTTCTCAACCGTCAGCTTGTATCCGAGCTCAATCTTCCTCTTGTTCCCGAATATACCCGCCTTGGACTTGAGCTCCTTCAGGGGTTCGCGAGTTATCTTTATCCGTTCGTCAGCTCCGAAGGCAAGGGTGTCTGCCTGGCCAGGAGCGAAGTCAGGCA
>CBFGJU010000207.1:0-2637 GCA_965649155.1 Caldifarciminota bacterium
AGAAACGGGTTTCCTGATCTGCTTGAAAACCGGGAGATCCTTGTGGGATAAGAAGACCCCATGTCACTCCTTTTTCTCATTGAGACTCGTTCATGCAGGAAGTGGGTTCAAAACCCATGTAGCTTCTCCATCCCCCTCCCGCGCGGCAAGCCCCGGCGAGCGCAAATCTTTCGTTGTCCAGGACGCTCACCTTTCCCCTCAGTCCTCCGGAGAATCCGTTTACCGTGTTTGTTATTTCCGGTCCAATGCTCAATTTCGGCACGAGGCTATAGGAGAACTATCGCAGGTCAATTGTGCCGCGCCGGATGGGCCGGATGCAACTTTTCGTTTGCCCCAATAAAAAAGCCGGCCTTTCGGCCGGCCGTGTTTTTCAAAGACTTATACTACTTGCCGCCTTCCTTCCCGCCCTCGCCCTCTTTTGGCTTCTCCTCGGGCTTGGCCTTCTCTGTCTCTATGGGTTTCAGCAAGTATATCTCTGTTCTGCGGTTGCCGGAGTCAGAGCTCCCGGCCTTCTGGAACTCGGAATACCAGTCAAGCCTGATCCTCTCGTCCGGGATATCATACTTGGATGCGAGGTAGTCCTTCGCGGCCTTGGCGCGCTTCTCGGACAGGAGCTCGTTGTAGAACACCGAGCCATGCTTGTCCGTGTGGCCGGTTATGACGACGATGGCCGCGGGATCCTCAACGAGCATCTTGCCAACCTTGTCCAGCTTGGCCTTCGCGTCAGAGGAAAGTGCCGCGCTCGCGGTCGGGAAGTTCAGGGTCTCTATGAGCTTGGGCTCACGCACCATTGGCCTGCCGATGACTATCTTCACGAACTTCGGCTCGTAGAGGGCCACATCCATATACTTCGTGAAGTAGCCTTCCTTGGAGGCGGAGACCCAGTAAGCGCCGGGCTTTAGGCTGAGCTCAAACTCCGCCGAGCCAGAGGTCACCTCCTTGCTCTCCGGGCCAGCGAAAGCGACCTTCGCGCCCTCAACCACGCCTGAGGTAAGGGAGTCTATGACTATTCCCTTTATCAGCACGGCCGCTGGGTCCATGGCCATCTCAACCATGTTCTGGGACCTGCGCTTGATGTTGACCAGGGAGTAGGTCTTCCGGTAGCCTTCCTTCTCGGCGACCAGAGTATATACGCCCTCTGGCAGGTGCTTTATGCGGACGATGCCGTTGGTGTCCGACTCAAGGGTCATGTTGGCCTCAACGACACTGACCTTGGCCTTCAGTGGCTCCTTCGTCCTTGAGTCAAAGACCTTGCCCATCACGCCGCCGCCGGGCATGAGCTCCTCGGTCTTGAACAGGGGCGTGACGAGTCCTATGCCAGCGACCACATCGTAGTTCCACTCGTAGTGATTCTCCGGGATGTAGTAGGTGGTGTTCAGGTTGACGCCTCCGAGCAGTGAGAGGCCGACGCCTTCAAATGGCCTGAACCGGAAAGCGGGGGTCACGAAGGCCTTGTCAGACATGTCCGTCCTGCCGTAATACTTGGCCTCAACTATGTAGTCCATGTAACGGGAGGAAAGGACGAAAGCCATCCCCATCCTGAGCGGGTCCTCGCGCTCTTCTATTCGGCCAGCGGGCACATAGCCACCGCCGGTGTAGTAGCCGGCGTTTATCGCTATGCGGAAAGCGGTCAGATCGTGGATCTTGCCGAAGTCCAGCTCGGCCAGGAATGAACCGCCGTATATGAGCTGGCTGTCAGTTATCACATAGGTTCCGAGGCTGTCTCCGCCTATGATGATGGGTGAGGTCTGGCGCTCGCCCGTGGGCAGGGTGACAACGCCCATTATGCCCGTGGTTAGCATTCCGGCCTTGAAGAGCCTTATCTTCATGCCTATGTCCGCGTCGGAGAATCCTCCAATGCTCTCCGAACCGGCGCCGGGCCACCACTCTATGCCCCTGAGCAGTGAGAATATCTCAAACCAGTTTGACGGGGTATAGCAGACACCAACCCTTCCGTAGGCGAAATCCTCCACTTCGGATTCACCCCAGCCCTCATACTGCCAGAAGGTGCCCTCTATGTATCCCAGGTAAGCGCCAATCGTCAGGGAAGCGCGGTTCTCAAACCGCTCCATCACGAACGGCGACACCACATCATAGTATCCAGATGGCCCGAACGCCGAAGGATATGCCACGGCCACGGCCAAAGCTATGCTACTCAACATCCTGTTCCTCCTTCATGGTTTTTGGTTTGTGTCAAAGTATAAAGTATATCCCTGGTCAAGGATCAACCCTGCGAGTTCGCTCACGAAAAATCTAACCCAAACCGGTTCGTTCGCTCAAAATAGAATTCCAACCATAAGCCACAAGAACATATGGAGGTCATGGACATGGGAACTAAATACCAGCTGACCATGCGGGTGGCCCCGAGATACAGAAGGGCCAGTAAGAAGGAGAAGACGAGGATACTGGACGAGTATATGGCCATCACGGGCCTGAGCAACAGGAAATACGCCGTAGCCAAGCTGAACAGATACGCGATAGACCCCCCGCCAGAACCCGGAAAGGGAAAGAAAAAGAGAAGCCATGGAGGCAGAAGGAGGACATACGGCCCAGAGGAAATAAGGGTCCTCATCATTTGTTGGGCCGCATCCTCCTTCTCGTGCTCTGATAACCTCAAGGCCCTCCTTCCCTCATACA
>CBFGJU010000208.1:0-2617 GCA_965649155.1 Caldifarciminota bacterium
GGAGCTCCTTCAGCTCTATGGCCCGGAGGGAGTAGTCCATCAGGAGGTGAAGGGTGTGCAGGGTAAGGTCTGTTGTTATGAAGACCGGCCCCCGCTCCCCAGATGGGCCTCCCATTGTCGGCCTGTATTCGGGGTTGGTCGTCGTTATATCCTTGTATAACTCGTATATATCCTTGAAGTCCGTGGGAACGATCGCAAACCCATTTGCCTCCAAGCGCTTCCTGGTCTCGGCCGAGAGAATCTTTTTCAGGTGGCCGTCGTTTGCCCAGCCGTCCTTTGGAAACGAATAGGGGGTTTCGGTTGGCCGGAAAACAGCCTTTTGTCTGGACAGTTTGACATCCGGGTAATCCCTGTGAAGTATAGCCCTGGAAGGGCTAGAAGGCTGAACCGGCGCGCTTTTACACGATGGGCCAGCCGCAAAAACGCTCAAACACGCAATGATGAACTTTCTCATGGCCGGATCATGATATATCTCCGGCCAGGGCCGGGGCAAAGCTATTTTTTTAACCTGACTATTTTCAGGACGCGGGACGCGTCATTCGCTCTGGCAACTAGTATATAAACTCCTGGATTGACCGGTTTCTCCGGCCAGATTACCTCCTGGCCAGGATTATCCTTTGACCAGAGCAATCGGCCAGCTGGGTCATAGACAGAGACATTGAATGCTTCTGGCGGGAGCATTATGAGGGTTCTATCATTGAAAGGGTTGGGCCTGGCAAGAAACGCGATTTTCCTCCCGGATTGCCATTCCCTCGTTCCCAGGGTAGGTAGCAGCGGATCCTGGCTGTAATAGGGGTCCGCGCCGATGCAGGATGAGAATGCCGCTGGTTCACCGGGGAATGCCTGGGCCCTCGCGGAGTCAATCTGCAGGCCGATGTGCCTGTAATCCGTGTCATAGGCGTCAGAGTTTGCATATGTGAAGCCCTTGACCCAGGGATAAGCGTTCTTGAGGAGGTCGCAGAAATCCTCCGAGAACATGAATGACATATCAGTCGTCCCGGTCGCGGAATCCGTGTGAACCGCGAACTCTATCAGCAGAATCGGCAAGGGGGCTATTGCAAGCAATGTATCGTATACCCCTCCGAATATATCCGGGAGCCGCACGGTGTCGCCGGGATCTTCTATCATTCCGTGGTGGGCTGACGACGCGTGCCATGCCGGATAGTGCCCCTGCGGATAATAATATATCGGCCTGTTCCAGATTCCCCACACCGAATCCGCGACGAACCTTGGCATGACCTGAAGGGTCCATATCACTTTATCAGCACCCGCGCCAGCGAAGATGTCCTGGATGCGCGCGAAGGCATCCGCGACCCGCTCCGGGCCATCTGGCACGGTTGGGTCTCCGTAATAGTTGCAGAGTGAATCCCCTGGAACCGTGTCGCAGAGAGCAACAAGCGTGTCTCCGAATTTGGTTCCCAAGAAACCCATGGAGTCCCTGGGCGGGACGCTCCGGGCCTCTGGTCCGAAATTCGTGAGACCCGAATACTGGACCAGGCCAGTGTTGTACTCTATCAAAGGGTTTATGAAAATGGGAAGGCTCCAAGCCGCGACCTCCCCGGCAAATGCGGCCAGTTCCGCGTCATAGACCCCTGCTATGACGCTCTCCGGACTGAACCTCCCCTCAAGGGGATAGCTTCCCAGCCACTCCCAGCCCGGCGGAACATTGCCCCTTCTCATCATGGGCCACTGGTAGACCGGGATCGCGCCCTGCCTCGCTATGAAATCGCACGCGGTTCTGTCAAAGTGAAAGAAATGGGTGGAATCGCCCCATTGGTTTACGAAAACCGTGATCAGCGCGGGTTTCAGACCGGTTATGTCCGAGAAAACCATCAGCTCGTCCGTGAGGCCCATGACCGGGAAGAGTCCGAAATAGGAGCCGTCCGGAACGCCGAGCTCGCCCGTTGGGTGATCCAGGCTATCAAGAGGGTCTGTTCCCGCTATGGTTTCAAGCGTATCAGGCCACCGGTCAGAATCCGAGTCCGGATCATCCTGGTCCGGAATACCGTCGCCGTCATAGTCCCAGGCCTGTTGCCCCTCGGAGTAAAAATATCCCAGTGAGTCAAGCCACAGTTCCCCGGCCGCGCCCCCCTGACACTCCTGGGACATGAAATATATTGCCACCAGAAGGGTCGTGTCCACGGGCGGGCGATTGGGTTCCGCTGGGCCATAGATGAAATCCTCCCAGGCTATGTGATAAGGGTTCCAGTCCTCTGATAACGAGAGCCTGTAATAAGCCGGAGATGAGGCGCCGAGGATCGACACGCCAATATCCCATATCCCTTTTCCCCTCGCGTAGAAGAAAAGCCCTTTGCCCCGGAAGAGACTCGGCGAGAAAGTCCCCCGCAGGAAAGCGCGGCCGGAGGGAGTGTCCAGGGAGTATGTGGCGTGCAGGGAATACGGCCCCATGCCACCGGGCTCCGCGGAGACCCCACCAGTGCCGTTTGTGACGGAAACGGAGCACGCAACCGGGGATTCCAGGTTCCCGTCGTCAAAATCGGTCACAACGCTGACATAGGCAAGCGATATGCCTGGAAGCAGTGGAAAGAACATGATCCACCTCACCCCAATATTATAATGGTGCACCGTATATTTTTTCTAACATGGGAACCTGACA
>CBFGJU010000209.1:0-2603 GCA_965649155.1 Caldifarciminota bacterium
GGATCAACTCCGCCATGCTCTCTGCCCTCGTTGAAGCCGGGCTTGACCTCGCAATAATTGATGTGACCAATAGAACAACCATGGATGTCCTGGCGGGCGCGCAGGTTCTGGCCGGCAGGATTGAACCAGCGGAATCACCTGCACCGGAATATGAGACAGACGCTCGCGAGCCCGCGGACGAGTTGACCCGCGCCATCTTCGCCGGCGACAGGCACACCGCCCTCGCGGAAGTGAAAAGACTGCTTGATTCTGGCACCGGCCCGCGAGAGATAATAGATACCTGCCTCGGCCCAGCGCTTGAGAGGGTCGGCCAATCATACGAGCAGAAGAGGATATTCCTGCCACACCTGGTTCGGGCCGCTGAGGCCGCTGAGGCGGTCATGGATGCCCTGAAACCTTACCTCCGAGAGGGCGCGGGAGCGCGCGGTCGGGCCACGGTTGTGATAGCCACGGTCCGCGGCGATGTTCACGACATAGGCAAGAACCTGGTCGCGCTGTTTCTCAGAAATTCCGGATTCAATGTGATTGATCTCGGCAAGGATGTCCCCGCGGAGAGGATAGTCCAGGAGGCAGAGAAGAGCGGCGCCGAGATAATAGCCCTTTCGGCCCTCATGAGCACCACAGCGCCCCGGATGGAGGAGGTCATAAGGCTCGCAAGGGAGAGGGGGCTTTCCGCGCGCGTCATGGTTGGCGGCGCGGTCGTCACGCGGGATTTCGCGGAGAGCATAGGCGCGGACGGCTACGGGCCAGACGCATACTCCGCTGTGAGGCTGGCCGAGGATCTCCTGAAGAAATCACGAAAATAAATCCGCACGGAACCCCTTCAGGCCAATCTCAATCCCCAGATCGCAACCGATTCCTCAGCTATGACCAGCGCGCCGGTTATTCCGTCAGCATCCCTTATTACCGAGAGGGCCTCGCGCGGATCGCTTCCCGGCCTGACCTCGTTTCCGAGCCTGGTTGCCCACGCGTCGGAGAGCGCGGCGCTTTCCGCCACAACGGTCGCGGCCCAGGCCTTGCCCAGGCTCAGTGATGGCCCCAGCCTTCCGGATGATGTTGCTATACCCCAGGAGCCAGGAGGCAGGACTATCCGCATCTCTGGGATTTTCGGGTTGCCAGCGAAAACCTCAAAGACCCTTTCCCTCTCTGTTCTAACGAAGGCGTCCCCCCCGTTCTCTATCGCTATTTCGCCCTCGTATTCCCTCGCGACCTGTTCCGCAAAAGCGCCCGCGACAGCGGCCATGGGCCCGACCCCGGCGCGACTTGCCGCGTTTGCCATCTCAACGGCCACAGCCGGAGCGCCTGGCAGTGCCTCAACCGGCTCAAGGCTCATTCTGAATGTTGGGTGTCCTTTCAGATATGCTTCAAGCTCCTCCCACAACCTCGCGATCGTTCGTCTCACCGGCTCGGGGTCAAGAGGAATTTCCGAGAGTATGAGCATGTCGGTTTTCCGGTGGACGACCCTGAGCTCGCAGGGCCACCCGGAAACCCTTTCCCTGTAGGGTTTCATTCAAACGCCTCAAGCGCGCCGGTCGGGCAGGCATCCAGACAAAACAGGCAAAATATGCACTTCGCGGGGTCAAACGCGAGCCGGTCTTCCTTGTCCATGGCCAGCGCGCCGGTTGGACACACTCCTGGGCATGAGCCGCAATCAACGCACAGCTCCTCGTGCCTCAGTATCTTGTCTGACAGGGGCGAGACCGAGACCCCCTGCTCCTTCAACCACGCTATTGCGCGGTCCGGATCAGGGCCTATGTCAGCGACCATCTCCCCGTCCTCGGTTTGTGTTACCTTTGCCCGGAGGATGTTGACCTCAGCGCCAAGATCTCTGATGAGCGCGGTGATTATCGGCCTGTCCACTATGTCCTTTGGAAAGTGCAGAAATAGCTTCATCTTAAACCTCCCACGGGAGCGAACGCCCCTCAACTGGCAGGGGCCTGGTGAAACCCGACAGGCTGAAGCGGCCCTCTTTTATCCAGGATCTCAGGGTCTCAGCAACCTGCCTTGATATTCTCATGCTCGTCCTTGAGCCTGTTTTTGCCCTCTTACCCATTATCTCAACCCAGCCGGACTTCAGCTCCCTGTAGCTCAGCTCTCCGACTATCGGTCTTTGTCTTCTCGCGACGCCGTAGTCAAGAACCACTGTCTTTATCTGGCTGTCTGGCCTTGAGGATGTCTCGGCCAGCTCCTCGTCCAGCACAGGAATAGCCAGTCCTATTCCCAGGAAAAGGCTCACGCCGTATCCGGGCACATAGGCGGCCCGGACGAAGTCCGTGCTCATCTCTTTCAGGTTACCAACGAGCGCCAGCGTGGCGCCGGGCGTCACCGGACACCCGGCCGCGTCGCGCTTGGGGTTCGCGTTGAACTGGGTTCCCTCCCACGCTACATGGCCTGTGGTGCCTCCCAGAAATATCCTGGTTCCTATGCCAACCGTCCTGAGTTCGGGGTCTTTCAGAAGCGGGGAAAGCTCTCCGGATGTGGCATACATGACATTCCCATAAGCCGGCAGGAGCTTCCCCATGTATGTATAGAGGACGCGAGATGATGAGTTCGTCGCCGCGGCGTAGTTCTGATAGAGGTTCCTGGGATTGAACAGGAAGGCC
>CBFGJU010000210.1:0-1100 GCA_965649155.1 Caldifarciminota bacterium
TTTTGAACCTTGAGATGAAACGGAGATCGGCATCCCGGAGGCAATCTTCCGGCGAATACCCGAGCTTTCTGGCCAGCATGGCCGCGGCAAAGATGAGGTCGCCGAGCTCGTGAGCGACATCCGAGTTCGCCCTTATCGCCTCGCGCAGTTCGTCCAGTTCCTCAGATATCTTGTCCAGGACGCCATCCGGGCCCTCCCAGTCAAAGCCCAATCTCGCGGCCTTCCTTCCTATCTCGTCGGAGAGCATCAGCGCTGGTTGGCGGGTGTTGACGCCGTCAGGAAAATCCAGGCCCTTGCTCTTTTCCCACCTGGAAAGAACATCCCGCATCTCCGCTGATGAATCGCCGAAAACATGGGGGTGTCGGGAGATTATCTTTTCCCTGGCCTCCAGGAGTATCTCCTCAAGTGAAAGGATTCCCTCTTCCTCGGCTATGGCCGCGAGCATGAGGGTGACCAAGAGGACATCGCCGAGTTCCTCTGAGAGACCTTTCCCCTCTTCTATTGCCTCCTGAACCTCGTAGGCCTCGGCCACGAGAGCGGACTTCAGGGAATCAAGGGTTTGCTGTCTGTCCCATGGACAACCCCCTGGCTCCCTGAGCCTCCTGACCAGGGCGTATAGCTCTGATATTTCCATCCGTCAGAACAGAACGGCCTTGTCTCCTGTGGCCTCGCCGTTGAAACTGAGCCTCCAGAAATAGACTCCCGGCGCGAGCGCGCCGAGGGAAACGCTGTTCTCCCCGCGCTCAAACCAGGACTCGTTGTTCATGATCAGCCTGCCAGTCGCGTCATACAGGGAAACCCTGGCAAGACCGGCACTGGGCAGGTTGAAGAACAGGGTTTTGCCTCGGACCTGGCCGGAAAGCACGACCGAGGGGATCTCGCCCTCGTTCACCTCAACCACATCTGTCCAGTATACGAACGAAAGGTCAGGGGTCGTGCTATACCAGCTCGTGCAATAGGGCACCAGGACGAGGCTGTCGTAGTCAAGTGTGGGAACAGCCATGGAGCCATAGCCACTGCCGTTGACATTCATCTCATATATGTCAGATGGATTTGACGGCCCTCCCCTGTAGCCTATGACACGGACATCCCAGGTCGGC
>CBFGJU010000210.1:1110-10042 GCA_965649155.1 Caldifarciminota bacterium
ATCCTCGCCGTCAAAGTAAAAGTAGAGGCTGTCGGCACCTCCCCAGGAATCAAAAACCACATAATCGCAACCGCCTGGGCCCCTTATCGGAAAGGCGCCCTCGTTGCCGAATGCTGGGTATGAATGGTGCGTTCTCAGGACCATGACGCCGGGCCAGAGGTCTGCCTCTGACCAATGCCAGTTGTCGTATCTCCCGGAGACGAACCAGCGCCAGACTGCATAGTCAGCGAGAGCGTTTTCCAGGCTGTCGCCGAAGTCCCTGCGCAGGACCGCGTCTATATCTTCCTTGGTGTGGTTCCCCCAGTGAAGTCCCATCGTGTCCCAGAGCTCCCTTATCATGTCAGTATCGTTTTCCCAGAACATCAGGAACAGAGGCCACACAACGCCAGCATACCAGTATTCTGGAGAGCCAGCGCCGCTGGTTATCTCGTAGTTCGGCCTCTTCAGGGGGCCTGTGCCGGAGAGATAGCCTATATACTGGTTGTCGGCCGGATAGACCATCTCCTCGGCCCAAACAGCGCAGTTCTCCATGAACCATGTCCCGTCGTTCCCGGTGTAAGAAAACTCAATAGCGTGCATGAACTCGTGTGAAACGACTCCATACATGTATCCGCCAAGGAACCTGTCAACCGCCACATGGGAATAGGCATCCTCTTGGTTGGGGTCGGGGCCACTGCCTTCGGGCTGGGTGTAGCCGAGGACTCCCCCTGTCAGCTCTATTATGTATATGTCATAGCGGTTATCACCGCCAGCGTTGTTGTCCGGAGGCGGCTCGTCGTAACCCATTGTGTTCACGAGGATCTCCCAGGAATACTCTGCTACCTCGGCTATTTGCCGCGCGTATTCAAGGGTGACCGCCTGGGAGCCGGTTGTGTCGTAGTGGATACGGAAGTGGGTGGTGTCGTATGTGGTCTGGTTGACTGGCCTCGGCAGTTTCAGGTCGTGCTCCATGATGTCCGGGGTTCCGCAGAGCCATTTCCCGAAAAGAAACACCCCTACATTCAGGTATAGCATCTCAAACTCCTTTCAGCGAGAGCTGTTTTTATCGTATGACTGTTTTTCCTCTGATGTCCTGGTTCAGGTAGGAGAAGCTCCAGAAATAGACGCCGTTTGCCAGGGAGCCGGGAACGCTCAGCTTGCTTTCGCCCGCGGGAAAGTTCCCCTTGAAACCAAAAGCCTTCCTCCCAGCCGCGTCAAAAAGCGTAAGCGAGACCTCTCCTTCCCTGGGGATGTTGAAGGAGAAATCCCGGCCAGAGTTGTTGACCCTGAGGGTCTTTTCCGGCAGGTTCTCGTCCACAGAGACCTTGTCAATCGTGTAGCTGAAGTAGAGGTCAGGGGTATAGGACGCGTCAACCCAGTTGCACACGACGGGAACCATAATCAGGCTATCATAGTCCAGGGTTGGAATGGCGCGGGAGCCATATCCGGTGTTATCTGACACATTTATCCTGAAGGTGTCGGAAGGATTTGATGGCCCTCCCCTGTATCCTATGACGAATAGCTCCCAGTCGTAGTTGTCCGTGCCGTCAAAGTAGAAGTAAAGGGTGTCGTTGGGGGTGAAGTTGTAGCAGACAACATAATCGCATCCTCCGGCCCCCCTTGGATAGAAGAGGCTCTGGTTGCCGTAGGCCGGATAACTGCTGTGCGTCTTCACGACGGTTACAGGTGGATAAAGGTTGGATTCCGACCAGTGGAAGTTGTCATATCTGCCGGACACGAACCACCTCCACAGGGCATAGTTCTCAAGGGCCGTTTTCAGGTCGGTTCCGTAATAGTTGTTCAGGATGTAGTCTATGTCTGAATAGGAGTGAGCGCCGGGGTTCTGGCCGTATCTCAGCCATATACGCTGGATCACTGCAGTGTCGTCGGTCCAGAGCGTAAGGAACAAGGCCCACAGGACGCCCGCGTATTCATAGAGGTCTGTTGGATTGATCATGTGGTTTATCTCAAAGTAGGGCCTCTTGAGGGGGCTTGTGCCCGATAGATAACCTACATACTCGTTGTCGTCCGGGTAGCACATCTCCTCGCCCCACATAGCGCAGTTCTCCATGAACCATATGTTCTGGTATCGGCCAAAACCGCGCTCGTATCCCATCTGGCACGCGTGCATGAACTCGTGGACCACGGTGTTCCGCAGGGTCTTCGCGTCCCAGCCCCTTCCTATGACTATGTAGCTTGTGTAGCTGTCCGTGAACTGGCCGCCAGGGCTTTCACTCGCGGTGTAGCCCAGGACGCCGCCGGTCAGATACTGGACATACATGTCGTAGAGGGAATCGCCACCAGCAGAGCCATCAGATGGCGGCTTCACGAAGCCGAAATTGGTCACATAGACATCCCAGCTGTGCTCCGCATACATGCCGATGCTGTCAGCATAGGACTTCGGGCACGCGTGGGTGCCCGTGGTGTCGTAGTGTATCTTGAAGTGGGTCGTGGTTATGTAGGTCTGGCAGGTGGGTCGGGCCTTCGGGCCCTTTGTCTCAAACTCCTCGGCCACATCAGCCGTGCCGCATATTCCCGGCAGGCTCAAGAGAGCTATCTCAAACAACATGACAAACCTCCTCGTCCATTTTATAAATTATAAAACCTCCGGGCCATCCAGTGCAACAAGCCGGAATTTCAAAAATTGCCCATAACCAGAAATTGGTTGGATCACTTCATCTTAAGCTGACAACCGGGCCGCAAACACACATGGTCTCCTCTGCAGGACAGGCGCGAGAGCTCGCCCCTGCGATATAATATGTCCCTGGACAAGCTCTACTACTCAATAGGCGAGGCGGCCCGGCTCTCCGGGGTGCCGGAAACCACGCTCCGATACTGGGATGGCAAGGGCATCCTCTCGCCATCCAGGAGGGACGGCAAAAGAAGATACTACACCGCCAGGGACATAGAGAAGGCCAGGAGGATAAAGGAGCTGACGGACGCGGGCCTCACCCTTGAGGGAGCGGTCAAAAAGCTCGCGGGCAAGTCAAAGGTCCCTCCTGAGGCAGTCCAGGAGATAAGGGAGATAATAGCCCTGGTAGCCAGGCTCAGGGAAGGGAAGTCAGGGGCCAAAAAAGAGAAGCCAGCGGCTAAGGAAAGAGAAGGAGGGCACAGGGAGGGAATCTTCGGTTGATGGAAAATATCATTCTGGGACTCATTCAGGGCATAACCGAGTTCTTGCCCGTGTCCAGCTCGGGCCATCTGGTGATATTCAAGTTCCTCCTGAATGTCAAAAGCCCCGGCGCCGCTACCGAGATAGCCCTTCACCTCGCGACGGTTATTGCGATTGTGGTGCTTCTCTTCAAGGATTTCAAGGCCTTCCTGAACTGGAAATATCTGGGGCTCATTCTCATAGGCCTCGCTCCCGCGGCCATGGTCGGTCTCCTGTTCAAGGACTTCATAGAATCATCATTTGACAATCCCATACCCGTTGGTTTCTTCATGATCCTGACCGGCGGCCTCCTTCTCGCAACCAGGTGGATAAAGCCCAAGGCTGTGCCCCTGAACTGGTGGAGGGTCTTGATAATCGGCCTGGCGCAGGTCTGCGCGCTCCTGCCCGGCATTTCAAGATCAGGCGCAACCATTGCAACGGCCCTCCTGCTGGGTATTGAGCCCGATGAGGCATTCCGGTTTTCTTTTTTCATGCTACTTCCCGCGGTGATAGGAGGCGCCATCCTGGACGCAAAGGACATAGCCTCTCTGCCGCACCCGGCATGGTTGGCCGCCGGATTCTCGGTTGCTCTGGTCGTGGGAATAGCCAGCCTTTGGTTTCTCAGGAAGACCCTCATATCGCGGAAGATGTTCTGGTTCGCGTTTTACCTTTTCCCGGCGGGGGTTTTGAGCATATTGATCTTTACCCTATTCAGGTAGGTTTCGTTTGATCCGGGGCCTCCAGCACGATCATAATTTTAACCATGGATTTTATGGGGATGTTCGCGTGCGCGCTCCTGTCCCTGGCTCACCGGGTTGAAACCATGGATCTCGGAGAATTCGGGCCGTTTGGAGGTATAAGGGGCACCAATGGTTCTCCTGATGGCCCTGCATAGGCTTTGTGGCCAAGAAATCCAGCAAACGCTATATCATCATCAACGGCAAGAAGTGGGGACCGTATGAGAATGTGAGCTACCCCGAGTTCGCTAATGACGGTTCTTGCGTGTTCTACAGCGCAACGAAAACTAAATCCTCACACTACAGGATTGACAGGGTAAAGGTGCGAGTATTCCCTTGAGTAGTCAGGGATCAGGGGGTTCCGAAGAATATCCCCGCCTCCCGCAGGACATTTTCAGGTGAATCCGAGCCGTGAACCGCGTTATGGGTGATGTCCGTCCCAAGTTGCCAGCGTATTGTATTCCTCTCGGCCTCCTTTGGATCAGTGGCCCCGATTATTGCCCTCGCGACCGGAACAGCGTTCTCCTTCTCAAGGAGAATGCCCACGACTGGGCCCGATGTTATGAAATCAACCAGCCTCCCGTAAAAATCCTTGCCCCTGTGCGGCTCGTAGAAACGCTCGGCCTCCTCGCGGGACAGGCGTTTCATTTCAATCTTTAGAATAGCGAAACCCTCTGACTCAAACCGAGAGATGATCTGCCCAACGGCGCACCTGGCCACCGCGTCCGGCTTTATCATCACGAAAGTCCTATCAAAAGCTTTTCTGTCGCCTTGTTCTGCCATAATCTCTCCGGGAGGTTATTTCTAGAGCCAGCGCTCCGGGTTTCGTTTTTTCAGGGGGCCCCGATCTTCTCAAGCCTTTTGCCCAGCTCAAAACCAACATCAAGGGCCTTGAGGTTCGGGGGAATGAACTTCTCCTTGTGCGCGAGCTCAGCCTTTATGGCCTCTGCCAGGGATTCCTTTTTGACCACTCCGGTCAGCGCGACGATGACCGCGAGGCCCAGGATGTTCGCTGTCATAGGATAGCCGGTCTCGTCCTTCGCGGTCGTGGTCAGGTTGTATGTGTAAAGCCTGGCGTTGTTGAAGCTCTGCGGCGAGGAAACGAAATCCGTGTCCACGACCATTATGCCGCCGTCGGCCACTTTCGGGCCGAACTTGTTGTAGGATTCCTGGTTCATCATGAGGACCGCGTGAGGCCTTATGGTTCTGGGGTAGTATATTTCCCTGTCGGAGATTATGACATCCGAGGAAGAGCTCCCCAACCGGGCCTCCGGGCCGTAGTTCTTTACCTCAACTACCCTTTTGCCTTCTATGAGCGCGGCCTCAGCCAGGAGCTTGCCGGCTGTTAAAAGTCCCTGTCCACCGGAACCAGCAAGTTTTATCTCTACCCTTTCCATGATGATAGCAGCTCCTCTATGCGCTGGTTTATGCTCGGTTTGTCGCCCTTGTGCAGGACTCCCATTGGCAAAGCGCCTTCCTTTGGTTCCCCGCCAGCCTTGTAGACCTGGCCCTTCAGGGCGTCAAGGGTCTCGTATGGGTCAGACGAGAGGTTGAACCTGCCATAGTAGGTTGGACAGTTGGAGAGGGCGTCCACGAAACCGAATCCCCTGGTCTCTGTTGCCTCTTTTATCATCCTGACGAGCAATGGAAAGTGAAACACGGTCGTCCTGGCCACATAGTTAGCGCCCGCGCCCTTGACCAGCTCGCAGAGGTCAAAGGCCGGCTCCAGGGCTCCATAGGGGGTCGTGGTTGTTTTCGCCCCCAGCGGTGTTGTCGGAGAACCCTGGCCGCCGGTCATGCCGTAGTTGTAGTTGTTTATGACTATGGCGGTTATGTCCAGGTTCCTGCGTGCGGCGTGTATCAGGTGATTGCCACCTATCGCGGCCGCGTCCCCGTCGCCCATGACCGCGAAGACCTTGAGCTCCGGATTGGCCAGCTTTACCCCAGTAGCGAAGGATATGCTTCTGCCGTGGGTCGTGTGCAGGGTGTTGGCGTTCAGGTATCCCGGCATCCTGGAAGAACATCCTATGCCGGAGACCATGACCACCTTGTCCGGGTCAAGCTCAAGATCTTGGATGGCCTTGACCACAGCGTAGAGAACTGTCCCGACGCCACACCCAGCGCACCATGCGGAGGGCATGTATCTCATCCTGAGGAAGGCCCAGGCAGGGTGCTCCTCGGGAATGCCCGTCTCGTTCTGGACCCAGATAGCGAAGTCCGGACAGTGCTGTTCGCAAAGCCCGCAACCCGTGCAGTCCTCTATCCTGGAGATAATCGGGTAACCAAGCTTTTCCTGATCAAAGACCTCCTTCGGGCATATTTTTATGCATATGCCGCACCTCTTGCAGAGGTCTTTCCTGAAACCTATCCTGAAAACTCTTTTAACCTTTGGCTCGGCCATAAGCGGCCTCCACAAGGCGCGCCCGTGGGGACTCGAACCCCAAGCCTTGAGATCCGGAGTCTCACGCTCTATCCATTTGAGCTACGGGCGCGTTTGCAAAACCGGAAGGCAAAGGCTTTCCGTCTTCCCTTCCGGCAAGCTTTGTTGTCAGAAGTATAAAAGTTCACCTCTTACCCTCCCGCCGTCCACGAAAAGCCAGGCATAGCTTCTCTGGCTTCCGACCGGCACGCGGGCCGTGCTCCCCGGATTCAGGAGCAGGATTCCCGTGTTTTCTCTCAACAATGGCCTGTGGGTGTGTCCGAATATTATAACATCAGGGGCGGTCGGGAACAACCCCCTTATCCTGTCTTCAATACCATGCGGAGGTCCCCACCCGTGGACGAGCCCTATTCTGACGCCACCCAGCTCAAATACCATCGTGTCTTCAAGCACCCTGGCGATTTCGGGGCTATCCATGTTTCCCCTCACAGCATAGAGAGGAGGACCAAGACCCCTGAATAGTCCAAAGGCTGTTTCTCCAGTGAAATCGCCGGCGTGTATTATTCCATCTGCGTCTTGTGCCGCATCCAGGACCTCGTCCGGCAGTTCCCCTGCAGTATCGGGTTCGGGATTCTCCGCCCCGTATCCGGGTTTGCCCGAGGCCGGGTCTCCAATGTGAGTGTCGGACACAACGAGCAATTTCAACCGGGTGTCCTCTATTTGTTCTTGTGGCGCTGGAGCTTCCTTTTTTTCTTAATCTTGTGTCTCCTTATCTTTGCCAGCTTGCGCTTTCTGCCACAGGGCATATCTACAATCTCTCCTTTATTGATTTGGACAGCTTGAAAGAGACAACCCACTGGGAAGGGATCCGTATGGATTCCTGGGTCTGGGGATTCCTGGCCTTCCGGGGGCCGCGTTTCCTCACCTCAAAGACGCCAAAACCTCTGAGTTCAACCCTTTCTCTGCGTTCAAATGCGTCTCCGAGAATGGAGAGGAAGGTGCTGACAACCTGGTTAACATCTCTTTTGGTCAAGCCGGTTTTTCTGGCTACATCGCTGACCAGCTCAGCCTTGTTCATTTATGACCTCCATTCTTTTACAGCCAAATTCTAAAGGCCATGCCGGAGGCCGATCAAGGCCAAGCACAGTCGCGGTTTCGGTCAATCCTTCCCCCCTTTCCCATCTTTTGGTTTGATGGGCGTGGGACCATACGGGACAGGATTGAGATCATCGCCCCACGCGTCCGATCGGTTGTGAACCTCAAAGAAACCCTTGCCTGTCATCTGGGCTTTACCCTTGCCCTCCGCGTCAATCACCATGTCCTTGCCAAGGGCCATCAATATGAAGTCCGAACCAGTGATGGTGAAACTCCCTATCTCGGAAACGAATGTCCAACCGCCATCGTCCGAGACCCTCTCTGGAACCTGTGCGTCTCCGGCCAGGTCCTTATACCATAGCGAACCATTGCCCGTTACGGTCAGGGTCCCACGGCCCTTGATGTAGATCATGCCACTGCCCTCAGCGTGGAGGGTTCTCTCGCCTCCAAGCTTTGTTTTTTCCTTGCCGGTGCTACCGCCGGTTCCGGCCAATAACAAACTCGCTATTACAAAATTCACTGGACACCTCCTTTACACGCAAATTCTAAAGCTAAAGAACACCCTGCTTCCACATGTTCCTCGGCAAAAGCGAATTTGCGGATGCGTTGAAACTTGATCGGGACAGCGTTCTCATTTCATAATTAGCACATGTCCAGAAAGATCGTCATCGCTGTTGCTCTGGTTTGCGCTGGATGCGCTATAGCTCCCATTGGGTTCTACGAGAGCGCTTTTCCGGCCCAGAAGCGCTTCTCCCTCCGCGGCGGGATAGATGTTGGGCGCTCCTACGACGACATACCCCGTGATTCCGGAACAGGATCTTATGAGCCCAACTATCAATGGCCCATGACCCTTCTCGGCCTTGATTACTCGCCCTTGCCTTACCTGACCATAGGCGGGGAATTCACAGGCTTCGTAGGCGCTGGCCTAAGAGCAAAGGCCGTTCCTCTTGCAAGCGAGAACATGGCCGCGGCCCTGCTTCTCAGGGTCGGAGCCAACCAGAGCGAGGAATCGGATTCTTGGGGAGGTCACCGCGTCTACAACACTCAGTATATGGTTGGTGGCGGAATCGTTTCCATAGGGAGTCCTTTTATCAGTTTCGGCGTCGGCCCAAAGGTCGCGCTCTCACATGTCAATATGAGCGGGGACAACTCCTTCAGCGGCAATGTTTTGGATTATGGCGGATTCTTCAATCTTGTCCTGAACTATGGTTTCTTTGGTCTGGCCGCGGAGGTAAGCGCGCTCTCGGTCGCGAGGCCAAACGCAGGGATGAGGAGTTTCCAGCCCTACGGCGGCGGAATGCTCAAGAT
Organism: Caldifarciminota bacterium; assembly: GCA_965649155.1. Lineage (GTDB taxonomy): Bacteria > Hydrothermota > Hydrothermia > JBDRYB01 > JBDRYB01 > JBDRYB01. The sequence goes on from CBFGJU010000210.1 coordinate 9,761, forward strand.
CATGTTCTAAGGAGGAAACTGTCATGGATGTTAAGGAAGCCATAGAGAGAAGAAGGGCATTCAGGTCCCTTGATCCCGTTGAAATAACCGATGAGCTGGTTGACGAACTTGCCAGGGCGGCCTCCCTCGCGCCATCGTGTTTCAACAACCAGCCCTGGAGGTTCGTGTTTGCCCGCGATCCGGAAGTCCTCAAATCTCTACACGGAACCCTTTCAAGAGGCAACGAGTGGGCGCAAAAGGCCTCCATGATCGTGGCCGCTTTCAGCAAAAAGGAGCTGGATT
>CBFGJU010000211.1:0-2587 GCA_965649155.1 Caldifarciminota bacterium
GTCTTTCTCATACTCCTCTGCCCCACCCATGAATTCGTAATAAACCGTGTCCCAGAGCAATTCGCTCCAGTCCTCAAGGCCAGCTTCTAACCTTTTCTGCACACTGTGGATGATGTCTCCTGCGTCAATTTCAATTAGCCTTTCCACGCCTTTCTCGTTCAGCTTTTCGGCGGCTATGTAGGCAATATCCTCCGGCGAAAGGATGAAGATTCTTATCCCCTCAGGGTTTCCCTTCTTGTCCTTTGGCCACTCTGTCAGGAGCCAGGCCATGAGCTTCTCCGCTTTGCGATCAAAGTTCTCGTCCATAGGACCCAAATATGGTCCAGGGCCTTGACGAGGATCAAGACAAAGAAACACCCGCGTCGCCCCCAGCGGATCGCGAACAATACCCACCCACGCTTTGCGCGAGGGCATCACGAAGCCTTAAAATTTAATCCCCATGAGGTTTTCGGTCATCACGATGGGTTGCCAGATGAACGAATATGACTCCGCTCGGATCAAGGAGACACTTCTCGCGTGCGGACTCCGTGAGGCCGATGGCCAGGACGCGGAGCTGGTTATCCTGGTGACCTGCGTTGTGAGGGACAAACCGCAGAAAAAGGCGATGTCCCTCGCAAGGCGTTACCTCAGGGAAGGCAAAAGGGTCGTTGTGGCAGGCTGTCTCTCGCCGCTCGCGAAAACCGAGCTTGAGGCCGCGGGCGCGGGGGTTGCTTTTCCTGGGGAATACGATGTTATACCGGAACTCATAGGCGTTCCGGCGCGAAAGGGGCAAAGGCTCCTCAGAGGCCCATCTGCCTTTGTAACGATAATTGAGGGTTGCGAGAACTTTTGCTCCTACTGCGTGGTGCCATATGTCCGGGGGCCAGAACGCTCAAGGCCAGCGGACGAGATCCTCTCAGAAATAAAGGAGCTTGAGGCCCAGGGACTCAAAGACCTGACCCTCCTGGGCCAGAATGTCAGCGCTTATTCTCACGGCGGCATGGGATTTCCAGATCTCCTGAGGATGATCCACGACGAGACGGAGATCCCATTCGTAAAGTTCACAACCTCGCATCCGAGGGACATTGATCCCCGACTGGCCGAGACCATAGCCGAGAGGCCCAGGCTCTCCCGGTGGTTCCACATGCCCCTTCAATCGGGCTCAGACAGGGTCCTCGCGCTGATGAACAGGGGATACACATCCGAAGATTACCTTCGCAAGGTTGAGATGATCAGGTCAATCCTGCCTGAGGCCGTGATAACGACTGACCTCATGGTTGGTTTCCCTGGCGAGAGGGAGGAGGATTTCCGGGCCACCCTGGACATGGTTGAGCGCGTCGGTTTTGACAGGGCGTTCATGTTCTCGTTTGACCATAGGCCAAAGGCAAGGGCATCGGAAATGCCGGACCAGGTTCCCCCAGAGCTAAAAAGCGAGAGGCTCCGGGAGCTCATTGATTTTACTCTGAAAAGGGTGGCCGAGAGGAAGAAGAGATTTATTGGAGCGGAAATGGAACTGCTCGCCACGGGTGGAAACGGCACGAGAACGGATTGCGCGACAAGGGACGGCCTCGTGGTCTTCCTGAGGGGGAATCACGAACCAGGCCAGATGATCAAAGGCAGGATAACGGGGCTTGAGGGTTTGATACCTGTTGCTGAGGCTATTTAGTCCCTATTGCCCTATCTCGCAAACCTCCACATGGCCGTCGCCATAGGCGAGAAAGAGCTTGTTGTCTTTGATGGCGGCCGCGCATATGGCGGGCACAGGTTCCCCGCGAGAATCGTAGAGTCTGCCATCATCGCCCCAATGAGCCTCCTCGTATTTCTCGGTTTTGAGCGAGCGAGCTTCTCCTTTGTCGGGGTAGACCTCTATCAGCGCGTTTCCCATTCTCATAAGGCGTTTAGCATCCACCTCGTAGTAATCCGTGAATACCGCAAAGATATAGATCTGGTCCCCGTATCCCCTGGCTGTCAAAGCTGTTATCACCTCCACCTCCGGAGGAAAAAGATGAGTAATGTCTATTTCCCTGACAAGAGGAAAGGAGTCCATTGGGGTCGTGGAACCCCCTATCCACTGATACACCCTGACAGGGCCGTCTATGTAGTTGGGGCAATCCGTGCAATTGCTCCTGATCGTTTTTGGGACAACCGCGAGCCAGTTGTCTGCCAAAGCCATCCACGCGTAAAGATAGGGACCCTCTGGCCCAGTATAAGGGCCTGCGCTACCTAAGATCTCGCCGGTTTTGTCAAAAACCGTGGAGAAATATCCGGACATGTTCAGGGTCGCGATCCGAGCACCCTTTGGATGACCCGACCTCGCCACGAGAAAATCAACGAACAACGGTGAGTGCTTGAGCACATGCTTGCCCTTGGGGACACCGTCTGGCGTGAACTCATGAAGCTTCAGGTGAGATCCTAGAGGATTGTCTTCCCCGCCACCCTCAAGTGTGACCACGAATATGGTGTCTCCCCACCCTGCTCTCACGGCCATCACTTTGTTCTTTTTGTCTCCTATGTTGAGGTCTTGAGATCGGCCCGTGCGAGGATCTATCAGCTTAACCTCGCGAGTGAACCCATCCGAAAAATAAACTACCGCCCTGCCGTCTGAAAG
>CBFGJU010000212.1:0-2564 GCA_965649155.1 Caldifarciminota bacterium
GCGCGACTCAAAAGGAAGTTTCGGAGCCGCTTGGAGTGATCCTGGAACCCGAAGACCCCGATAAAACCTTGTCAAGCTCCGGAGCCTGAAGCCGAAAATCCTTTATATCAGCACACTATACAGAATAATTCCTCTGAACGCTGGCCCAAATGCGGCCCCCTATTCAGGCAGTGAAATCCCCTCCAGGAAATCCTCGGCCGCGGCTTGCTCCGCGTCGCGGATGGAGCTCCCCTTTCCCGTGCTGACCTCCCTGCCCTCCACCAGAAGGCAGACCGTGTAGATGGGCGAGTGGTCAGGCCCCTCCCTCCCCATAAGCCTGTATTCAAAGTTCCGGTGATTTCTGGCCAGTATGTCTTGGACAAGGCTCTTGTAATCAGCCATGGAAGTCAGTATCTCGTCCCAGTATGGCATGAAAAACTGATTAAGAAATTCCCCTATTTCCCTGGCTGAACCCGGGCCCAGTGTCATGGCCACGGCCGCGACGAATGCCTCTGTCAGGCTTGCCAGGGTGTATTCCGAAGGTTTCTCCCCTTCCTGATAGACAAGCAGTGGAGCGAGACCCCACTTTTCCGCCAGGAAAGCGAGCGCGCGTGTTGATGCCAGGATAGCCCTGCGCTTCGCGAGGGAACCCACCTCCTCCCCCGGATACCTCTGGCAAAGGTTCCTTCTTATGTAGACTTCCAGGATGCTGTCCCCATAGAAGGCCAACCGGAAGAATTCCCTTCCGCCAGCCGAGGGGTGAATCAAAACCCCATCCCTAAGATGGGGCGGTATCTTTTCAAGCCAGGCCAGGGCTGAATTATCCGGGACTGGCATACCTCTTTGGGTTCGGCCTGGTGCCGGAGCTTACTCCTGGAATCTCTTGACCACCAGGCACGCGTTGTGGCCGCCGAAACCGAAGGAGTTGGATATCGCGGCCCGTATGGGAATCTGCCTGGCTGAGCCGGGCACATAATCCAGGTCGCAATCCGGATCGGGATTTTCGTAGTTCCTGGTCGGATGAACGACCTGTTCCTTGACCGACATCACCGTCGCGATGAGCTCAACCACGCCTGAGGCTCCGAGAAGGTGGCCTATCATGGACTTCGTGGAGCTCACTGCCAGTTTGTATGCCCTCTCTCCGAAAAGCTTCTTTATCGCCTCGGTCTCGGCCTTGTCGTTCAGGGGCGTTGATGTGCCGTGCGCGTTCACATAGTCTATCTCATCCGTGGTGATCCCCGCGTCTTTTATTGCCCTTTCCATAACCAGGAACGCGCCGAGGCCCTCCGGATGCGGCGCGGTTATGTGGTGCGCGTCAGCCGTGGCCGCATAGCCCGCTAGCTCCGCGTATATCTTCGCGCCGCGCTTTCTCGCGTGCTCAAGCTCCTCAAGGATGACTATCCCCGCGCCCTCGCCCATGACGAACCCGTCTCGCTCAGCGTCAAATGGCCTTGAAGCCCTTTCCGGCTCGTTGTTCCGCGACGAAAGCGCCCTCATGGAACTGAACCCCGCGAGGGATAGGGGCGTTACCGGTGCCTCTGCGCCCCCCGTTACGATCACATCGGCATCGCCATGCTGGATTGTTCTCAGTGCAACACCTATGGCATGGGCTGATGACGCGCACGCGGAGACCACGCAGAAGTTTGGCCCCATGAGGCCATACTTCATTGAAACCAGGCCCGCGGCCATATCCGGGATCATCGTGGGAACCAGATAGGGCGAGACCCTGGCCGGGCCCTTTTCCAGGAGGACGGTTTGCTCCCTCTCAAGGGTTCCTATGCCTCCTATGCCGGAGGCTATGATAACCCCCGCCATGGTTTTGTCAATATCAGCGGAGAGGAGCCCGGAGTCCTCCATTGCCTCAGCGGCCGCGTAGAGCGCGTAGATAGCGTATTGATCCTGCTTTCTTATTTCCTTGGGATCAAGACGCTTTGCAGGATCAAAATTTCTTACCTGACCAGCTATCTGGCAGTAGTATTCCGAGGGATCAAACTTCTCAATCCTGCTGATGCCGTTCTCGCCAGCAAGCAGGGCGTCCCAGTATTCCCTTACGCTGTGACCAACAGGGGTGAGGGCACCGAGGCCCGTTACGACTACCCGGCGCATCAACCCCCCAGCTTTTCCTCTATGTATTTGGTCGCGTCGCCAAAGGTCCTTATCTTCTCTATGTCCTCATCGGGTATCTTGAGGCCGAACTCCTCCTCAAGCTTCATGACCAGCTCCATCAGACCTATTGAGTCAGCGCCAAGGTCCTCAATGAACCTGGACTCTGGTTTCACCTCGTCCGGGGAGACCCCAAGCTCTTCAACTATTATGTCCCTCAGCTTGTCTTTTGTAGACATCACAACACTCCTTTGGTTGGCCGGAAATTATACCACGGCACCACGGCGTGGATCAAGAACACGCTTTGGTTCATGAGTTTTCCAGAGCCTGCCGCATTATCAGCATCGCGTCCCCATAGGACCCGAACATGTAGTTCAATTCCAGGGCCTCCGCGTATGCCCTGAGAACAGTTTCCCTGCCGCAGAAGGCCGCGACCAGCGCCAGGGGCGTTGACCTTGGCATGTGGAAATTGGTTATCAGCG
>CBFGJU010000213.1:0-2557 GCA_965649155.1 Caldifarciminota bacterium
CCGGCTTCTCCTTTGCCGTGAGATAGACCTCCCGCCAGATCAAATCAGAGCCGAGGGCAGAGCCTCCGCCGGAGTTCACCCGGAAAACCACTGCCTTGACCTTCTTGTCCTTCCTGGCTCTCCGCATGGCCTCCGCGACCTCCTTGCCCATGCTCTTGCCGCCGATGAGGCTCACCCCGCCCCTGCCGGAGACTATTGAGCCCTCGGCAACTATCAGGGCAATGAGGGGTTTGTCCTCTCGCCAGGCCCTGGGAACCTCCCGCCTCGCGAAATACCTCTCTGCCTTGACCAGCTTGACCCTTCCGCCGGCATAACCCCTGAGGACACCCTCAATCTCGTCCTCGTATGCGGTTGTGTCAATGAGGCCCGTGGATAGCGCTTTTGGCGCGGAGAAGAAGCCTATGTCCACCAGGGCATCTATGCTCTCCGGCGGCATGACCCTCCCTTCCGCGAGGAGGTCAATCTGGTGGTGATATATGTCGTCCAGTATGGCGGAATATTGCTCCTTCTGCGCCAGGGACATGGTGTCGGACATCAGGGGTTCGGCCGCTGTCTTGTATTCCTTGATGCGCTCAAAATCCGCATAGAGTCCAAGCTTGTCCAGCGCGCCCTTCAGGTAATAGGTTCCGCCCCTCAGTCCAGGGAACGCCAGCTCACCTGATGGAGGCATGACTATCCTGTTCCCGGCTGAGGCGAGCCATACCTGGCCTATACCCATAGCGTCCGCGTAGAACACCACGAATTTGCCGTTTTTCCGCGCTTTTCTGATTATGCTGTGAAGCTCCTCAACCTGGGCCGCGCTGGGGTTGCCATCCAGCCTCACGAGCAGGCCGGATATGGCCGGATCGCGTGCGGCTGAGTCCAGCATTGACGCGAACTCGTAGAATGTTTGCTCCGAGCCAAGAAACGCCCTCCCGTCCTCTGAATACGGCCCGCGGATGGTCACATCAAGCCACTTCTTCTGTGGGACCGTTAGCTTGGGATACGGCTTTCCGGAGAGCTCAAGCTGAAATTCGTTGAATTCCGGAGACAGGGTGTCCGCGCCCACCTCGGCCGAGCCACTGCCCGAAAGCCTGGCGTTGCCAAAAGACCAGTCAAGGCCCAGGCAGAGGGTTTTGCTGTCAGTGTAGTATCCGTGCGCTATCATCCCCGGCAGTAATTCAAGGGCCGCGCCCGCTCGCCAGGCGCTCAGCGAGTCCTTGAAATCAATGTCTCCGAACAGGGTGAGCCTGTCCCATAAGGGTCTCAGACCTATTCCGCCGGAAAATATCCTATCTTCTCTGAAAGCGTCCCGGATCGTGAGGCCCGTTGATATATACCTGTGCGGCCTCGCCAGAAGCCCGTAGTCCAATGCACCGTTCTCCGGGTGCCAGGCCGTACCGAACCAGAGGGTCTGAGGCCAGAGCTCCTGGCCTGCTGAGAGTTGCCACCGGGACCCCTCATCGTTTCCCCTCCAGCTGAAGCCCATTCCCCAGAGGCCTATACCCGCTGACCAGGTTGTGTCGTCAGGATTGTAGCCCAAGATGCACTGCCAGCCGGTTTTCACTCCCAGAGCCGCGGGGTTGATCAGCATTCCCTGGAGCCTCTCGGCCGTCGCGGTGGAGTTGCCCTCGTAGAAAGAAAGGAGTATAAGAAAGGTCATCTTGCAGCTCCTTTATGGCTAAGAGTATATTGTTCTCGGTGAAGGTTCCTCAAGAAAGTATTAGACAGGAAAGGGCACGGGATCGTTACATTTTCCCGCCGGTTTCCCTTGCCAGCACATAGAGATACAGCTGGGCCCAGCCGGCATATGGGCCGTAGTCCTTCGGCCCCGCGGCCTTTCTGATCCACCTGTCAACCGGGAACGCGCTGTTGATCCCGTAGCCATACAGGAGCGTGCAATGCGCCACCTTCTTCCCCACGCCGGGAAGGCACATCAGCCGGGATGCCCCTTCTTCAATGTCCACTGCGCGGGGTTGGTTCAGGTCAAATTCTCCGGAGAGAACCTTCTCGGCTATTCTGGCCAGGTATCTTGCCCTGTAGCCTAGGCCCAGCTTCAATAGAAATTCTTCCGAGATCATGTCCTCCGGTTCCGGGAAACGGCCGAACGCGTCCGCCATGCGTCTCAGGATCAGCCTGATCCGGTTTATGTTGTTGTTCTGGGAAACGGTGAATGAGACAAGGGTTTCCCACGGATCCTGGCGCAGAACCCTCATTCCCCTGTATCTCTCTACGGCCTCCGCGAGCTTCGGGTCATCCGGAAAGCTCCTGTAGACCTCATATAGGTTTATTCCCAGGTTGAAATATTCGCCGAACCAATCCTCTCCCGCGTCGGTCTCCCAGATAACCATCTCGCCCTCCCTCTTCAGTCTAGCGAAGCATGTTTTCCCGCTCCACCGGAAAAACCCTGAGTATTCTCCATTTTTGTCTGGTTCCCTGTCCCAGCCAAAGCACTGGCCGGAGAAGAGGGTGTAATCAAGATTGAGTTGAGACTCAGGAACTCTGCGCCGTTTTTTCTCCAATCGCATGCCGCCTTTTTTCAGCGGAGCCGCGAGGCCCCATCCCGGACATGAGGTTT
>CBFGJU010000214.1:0-2537 GCA_965649155.1 Caldifarciminota bacterium
GATGTAGACATCGTTGGCGCTGGCCGAAACAGCAACGTTTTGGTTTGGTATGAGTGGGAGGGTCCTGACAACTTCATCCCTCACACAGCCTTCGCCGCGTCCGGAGTCATAGGCTGTTGGGCCGGAGACCTTGATGACGACGGGGACATTGATCTTGCCGTGGCTACGAACAATTATTTGGTCTGGTTGTCCAACAATGGTTCCGGCGGTTTTACTCCGGATACACTCTACGCCTACGCGTCCTGTGGGTGGCGCGTGAATGTCGCTGATGTGGACTCTGACGGGGACAAAGATGTTCTTTTCACAGACTGGATTGAAAGTGACCTTTTCTGGTTTGAAAACGATGGTTCGGAGAACTTCACGCCACACTTGGTTGATGACAACCTCGTCAGCGCGCATGAGGTATGGGGCCTTGATCTTGACAACGACGGAGATTGCGACCTTATTGGCACCGAGATGGATATGTCAGGGGGAGATGTCTACTGGTATCGGAACAACGGGTCCCAGTCTTTCACCAAACTCTTGGTTGGGAATACTGGATATTCCGGTTGCTGGGATGCTTTTCCGTATGATATTGACTCTGATGGCGATCCGGATATAACCGCGACCAACTACGGAGGTTATGTGGTCTGGTTTGAAAACAATGGCGCCGCGAGCTGGACATTTCATTCCATTGACAATGCTTTCGGTGGGGCTGCCCATGGCGTCTGCGTGGCTGACTTTGACGGCGATGGTTATGGGGATGTTATCGCCACGGGTTACGGTGGCTCTGTAAGTGGTTACCAGTATCCATCCTGGACAAAAATATCTATAGATACCAGGTCAGGGCCTCTCCCGCTCTGGCCAAAAGATATTGATCTGGATGGCGATATGGACTTTGCCCTGGGAGCGGATGGAACAGTTTACTGGTATGAGAACACCACCCCAATGGGTTCCCAGGAGGGTGACCGAGAAGTTGCCTGGGCTCTCACTGCGTTTTTCCGCGGGAACGATCTAAGCGTTAGCCTCACCCTGCCGGCCGGAGTCCACTACGAGTTAGCAATCTATTCCGCGGCCGGCGCGAGGCTAGCGACCCTTGATAGAGGAGTATCATCTGGAGAAGAACTTGAGAAAGACTATCCCCTGGATGTGAGTGCAGGTCTTTATTACCTGGTGCTTAGAACCGACCAGTCAAACAAAGCAGTAAAGGTGTTAAAGAGGTAGGGGAGGGGCAAGGCTCGCGTTCACTGTTCCCGCCTCTCAGCGAGATATCTAGCCAACATAATAGTCCCGTATGCCGCCGCGACCCCTGCCCAGCTAGCGACCATGTCCCGCCAGCTAAACCCATCGCCAACAAAGTGATACGGCCTGGCCTTCTCGCGTTCGGAGGGGAAATTCTCCGGATTGTAATAAGCGTCCTTGACCTCCCACAGGAAGGCTGTTGCTACCACTGATGACACCACAACGGGGTCGGAGAGGCAGGGCCAGCCGGACGCGTCGCCGAGAACCAGCAGGGGCAGGGTTCCAATGTAGCCGCCAACGAAGTGTTCAATCTTGTCCGACATCCTGGCGGTTGTTTTCCAGTGATCGCCCTTTGCCCAGCGCCACCTGATGGCCGCTCGTTGTCCGTTGCCTGTTTCTCTTTGGGAGACCGGGACGGTGTCCTGCGACAGGGAATCCGACACAACCTCAGGGATAACCTGGGAGAGGAGCAGGAAAAGCACGGTAATATTATGCCGTCCAGGGGCCTGGTTTTTCAACCTGCATTTACTTTACATAATATCTCTTATGTTAACTAATATAGGGATCAATCACGCCAACCATCTTCCGGTGGTGAATAAATTCCTTTATCCGTGGGGGTTTCAGCCCTTGCACGATAAGGGTTCTCGGAGGGTCTATGTGAGTTTTCTGTGAGAAACCTGTGAGAAATTGCCAAGAAACCCTCTCGCTCGCGCGCGACATGCGCTCTCACCCCTCCGGCCAAACTGGCCAGGTAGTAATGTTCATCTTCTTGAATGTCAAAGACTTGCGGTCTATAATCTAGAGTAATTTGAAGATAGAATCCCCGCGCTTTTCGCGCACGAGACGGGGAAACTCGTGCATGAATCCGGTTCTTGATGCAGAAACGGGTTGAACCCTAGAAAATCAGAAAAGCCGCGATGATGAAGGGTGTGATCGCAAGGGAGTATCCCAGGCAGAAGTAAGGTATGCTCTTCTCGGTCATGGTGCCGTAGGTCTTCGTTCCGCCGGGGTCATAGGTCTCCACCCACCGATCTCCTTCCCAGTGGCCCTCCAGGGTGGCTGGCCTGTCAACCTCGTAAGATTCTCCCTCGCCATACATCAGGATCTTCGTGTATTCGTATCCGGCGAAAGCCGCACCACAACCTACACCAATAGCAGAAGCGATAAGAGGAACTTTCGCACTACTGTCTGCTGGGTCCTTGTAGAGCCACACCGCACCGGCCGTCAGGGTTCCCGCAACACATCCGAGTCCCAGTCCCCTTCCGAGAGCCTGTTTCTCGTGGGTTGTCCCCGCGACCAAAAGGGTTGTTATCATC
>CBFGJU010000215.1:0-2462 GCA_965649155.1 Caldifarciminota bacterium
GGCGCGGAAGCATCTTCGCTGGCTCATACTGCTTACGGGTCAGGACATCCATGAAAGCCTGCCAGTTGTATGGGTCTGCCTCGTTTATCCAAGCCGCGGTGGGGTGGTGGTGCAGGTAGTAGGCCCTGACTATTAGCCAGAATTCAATGGAAACAGCCAGGATAACCAGGAGGAGGGTCATTCCCCTCCAGTCCTTCCAGAGCTTCCCCCGGAGATACATCATCACTATGGAAACCAGTCCCCCCGCAACAAGAGCGAAGGTGTTCTTGCCAAATATCCCGTATACGAGGGCAATGCCCGCCACGACGAAAATTATGGTCCAGACATCGGTGAAATCCTTGAAAAAGCCAGCGCGCCAGAAGTAAAAAACCATGAGCGCGAGGCCAAGGACCGCCATCCCTGTGCTCACGGTGGAGGGCTGGTATGTGAGCTCCATCAAGCCAGCGAGGAGAATCAGCGCGCCCAGGAGACCCCAGAACTCCTTTCCGAATATGAGCCGTGGCTGGACTATTGCGACGAAAACGAACATCGCGGGCAGGGCGAATATCGCGGTAAGGTGGATACCGGTGGCGAGAACTATAAGGTATGTCCCCGCGAGGAGGAACCTGGTCGCGCGCTCGTCCCATCCCTTCCTGCGATACCAGAGCAGGGTGAGATAAACGGCCAGGAGGGCGAAGAAGTTGGCCGGGGTGTAGGTCTCTGCTTCTATGGAGTTCATCCAGTTGACCGCGCCGAAAGCGGCCATGAACGCGGCGAACGCGGCGACATGAAGGATGTGCTTTGGCGCTTCGGGCTTCCAAAGCGAGATGGTATCGTAAATTATCAGATAGACGAGGCCCGCGGTGAAAGCACCCATGGCTATGGGCACGAGGGTCATCCTGAGGACTGATTCAACAGCGGGAACGCCGTTTATCAGCTTGTAGAGGAACGCGAGCGGAAGGGGCAGGAGGTCAAAGAACTTGCAGAGGATGACATAGAGGGGGGTTCCAGGCGGGTGCGGCACCCCAAGGATGTGGGCCGCGGCAAGGAACTCGCCGACATCCCAGAACACCACCGACGGAGCGGTTGTCTGGAAATAAACCACGAAAACGACAAAGGTTATCAGGGCAAACAGGGTCCACTTAAGGTTTTCTCCGGCCAAAAAACTCCTCAGCCTCTCGTTCATGGCCAAATTCTAAACCAGCCGAACGAGGCCGAGCAAATACCTATTGAAGCACTTTGGACTAATTCCTTATAATTAAAAGCTGTGAGTGATCTTAGTGAAGCCGATGTGAGGGCTAAGTTTATTGACCCTGCCCTGCACAGCAGGGGCTGGAGCGAGGTTCTGATCCGCCGGGAGGAAACAGCTCCGGAGATTGAAGTTGTTGGAGGGAGGCCGCGACAAAAGAAAAGGGGAAGAACAGACTATATCCTGCGAATACGCGTGAATAAGGAGGCACACCCTGTAGCTGTTGCTCTGATAGAAGCGAAGAAATTAGGCGAGCCTCCGGATAGGGGCCTTGAGCAGGCCAAGAAATACGCCAGGCTAAACAATGTGCCGTTTGTCTATTCCTCTAATGGACACCTATTTGTTGAATACGATTTCTTTACAGGAAAGACTTCCAGGCCCACCCGTATTGAATTTTTCCCGTCCCCTGATGATCTCCGCAAAAGATACGAGGAGGGAATGGGTTTTTCTCTTGATTCTGACATAGCAAAACCCTTGCTCGTTCCTTATCCAGGTGGAGAATCAAGGAGACGATATTATCAGGACGCGGCAATAAGGGCAGTCCTTGAACGCATAGCCAGGGGTAAAAAACGAGCGCTTCTCTACCTGGCAACCGGCTCTGGCAAGACCTTCATCGCGGTTCACCTGTTGAAAAAGATAGCTGATGCTGGCCAGCTCCGCCGGGCCCTATTTCTATGTGATAGAGATGAACTACGGAATCAGGCCCTTAAGGCCTTCAAAGAAGTTTTTGGCTCTGACGCGGCCGCGGCAAGCACATCCAATCCTCAGAAGAACGCCAGAATACTCATAGCCACATATCAAACCTTAAATGTATCAAGCGAGGGAGAGGACGCGGGATTCTTCCTTGAGAACTACCCGGAGAACTACTTCAGCCACATAATCATTGATGAGTGCCACAGAAGCGCATGGGGCAAGTGGAGCATAGTCCTCAAGAGAAACCCGGACGCCGTTCAGATAGGCCTTACTGCAACCCCGCGCTCCTTTGAGGGCGGGACACCCGCAGAACGCAAGGAGGACGAAGAGATAACCGCAAATAACCTCCTTTATTTCGGGGAACCGGTCTATGAATACAACATGGCGCAGGGAATAGCCGACGGCTACCTTCCCGCGTGCGAGATAATTCAGAGGATGACGAACCTTGATCCGGTTGGAGTCCGCGTCAAGGATATAGAGAAAGTTGGCGCCAAAGATCCCACTACGGGCAAGCCAATCCCGCTTCCAGAGATCCGGGACT
>CBFGJU010000216.1:0-2454 GCA_965649155.1 Caldifarciminota bacterium
TTGAAGTGCGAGAAAATTAGAGCGGGGCCGACGGGAGAACAAGGTTCCCCGTGCTTCTAGAAACCTTGATAAGCGCTAAGGTTAAAGCGGGGCCGACGGGAATTGAACCCGCGACCTCTGGCGTGACAGGCCAGCGTTCTAACCAGGCTGAACTACGACCCCGCTAGGGCCAATATTATAATGGACAGGCCAGGGGCGATTCAAAAACTCGCTAGATAAGGAGCAAAAGGCCCCATCCAAAACCGGTCAGCGTGTTTGATAAGGCATGGAGCTCTGGCTGATAATATTCGCCCTCAGATGAACTACCCGGCTGAAAAGATAGAGAAAAGGTGGCAGGCCTTCTGGCGCGAGAAGGGGCTTTTCGCGGCCCCTGATCACCCGGGAAGGAAGTATTATGTCCTTGAGATGTATCCATACCCATCGGGACGAGACCTGCACATGGGCCACATGAAAAACTATGTCATTGGGGATGTGATAGCAAGGGTAAAGAGGATGGAGGGTTATGATGTTCTCTATCCAATGGGGTGGGATTCCTTCGGCCTGCCCGCTGAGAACGCGGCAATAGCCAACAGGGTTCACCCGAAGGACTGGACCGAGCAAAACATCGCCGGATACAAGGAAAGCCTGATGAACATAGGCCAGTCCTATGATTGGGACAGGGAGCTGGCAACCTCAAGGCCGGATTACTACAGGTGGAACCAGTGGCTTTTTCTTCTCCTTTTGAAAAGAGGGTTGGCATACAGGAAGGGCGGTTTCGTCAACTGGTGCCCATCCTGCAACACGGTTCTCGCGAACGAACAGGTCATAGACGGAAAATGCGAGCGGTGTCACAAACCTGTCACAAAACGCAAGCTCGTCCAGTGGTTTTTCAGGATAACGGACTACGCGGAAAGACTGCTCGGTGATCTGGAACTCATAAGGGACGGCTGGCCTCCACACATCATCAAACAGCAGGAGGACTGGATAGGGAGGAGCGAGGGAACCGAGATAATCTTTCCGGTTGAGGGGAAGGACCTGAAAATCCCCGTCTTCACGACCAGGGCGGATACCCTGTTTGGGGTGACATTCATGACAGTTGCTCCGGAGTGGGAGGGACTTGAGGAGCTGGTTGCGGATTCTCCGGAGAGGGCAAAGGTTGAAGCCTATGTCTCGGAAGCCCTCGCAAAGAGCGATATAGAGCGCTCTTCTGTGGACAGGCCGAAAACAGGCGTGTTCACGGGCAAGCATGTGATTCACCCGTTCACGGGCGAGAGGATTCCCGTCTTCGTCGGGGATTATGTCCTGGGTGGATACGGGACAGGCGCGGTAATGGGGGTTCCAGCTCACGATCAGCGCGATTTTGAGTTCGCGAAGAAACTGGGCCTTCCAATAAGGGTAGTGATAAAACCCGTAGACGGCCCGGAACCATCACCAGATACAATGGAGCGCGCCTTTGAGGAACCAGGGGTGATGGTCAACTCCGGGGAATTCAACGGGCTTTCAACCGAGGATGGCAAGGCGAGTGTCGCGGATGCCCTGGCCAAAAAGGGCCTGGGCGGGCAAAGGGTGGCATACAGGCTCAGGGACTGGCTCATATCCCGCCAGAGATACTGGGGAACACCGATACCCGTCATCCACTGCGAGGCCTGTGGGGTTGTTCCGGTTCCAGAGGAGGACCTGCCCGTTCTCCTCCCTGACATTGACGATTATGTGCCGCGGGGGAGAAGCCCCCTTGAGAATTCCGAGGAGTTCATGAACACTACCTGTCCGGCCTGCGGCGGCCCTGCCAGGCGGGATCCGGACACCATGGACACATTCGTGGATTCATCCTGGTATTACATGAGATACCCGGACAGCAAAAACCAGAACGCGATATTTGACCCTGAGAAAACCAACGCCTGGCTCCCGGTTGACCAGTATATAGGCGGCGCTGAACACGCCACGAAACACCTTATATACGCCAGGTTCATCCACAAGGTTCTTCAGGATGCCGGTCTGGTGAAAACGCCTGAGCCGTTCCTCAGGCTTTTCAATCAGGGATTGGTTCTCAAGAGGTTCTTCTGGTGCCCAACATGCCTGAAGGTTGTCCCGGACGAGGAGGCAAAAAACCACCCGCACGAGATTGAGGAACTCCTTGAGATGATGAGCAAATCCAGGGGGAACACCGTCCCGATGAGCGCGTTCGTGGCGAAAAACGGGGTTGATGTCGGAAGAATAGCCCTGCTTTTCGCTGGGCCGCCGGACAAGGAGATGGAGTGGACAGAGGCCGGGGTTGAAGGGGCCAGAAGGTTCATCGGCAGGGTATGGAGGCTATACCAGGAGAACCCCGCGAAAACAGCGCTTCTGCCCGAGGAGATGAGCCAGGCCGAACGGGATCTGTATTCATTGCTTCAGAGAACCATAAAGGCGGTCAGGGAAGACCTGGCCAGGTTCAGCTTCAACACTGCTATAGCCAGGCTCATGGAGCTGGTGAAC
>CBFGJU010000217.1:0-2452 GCA_965649155.1 Caldifarciminota bacterium
GAGCCTATGGCTACCGCGTCGTATCCGGCCGATATCATTCCCCTGGCCATGAACCAGGGGTTAAGGGTGTCCGTGGTGTCCGGGGTGAAACAGCCGGCGTCAACCAGGAGCGCGTCCGGGTGCTTTGCCCTGAATTCCCTGGCCAGGTGGGTGGCCGCGTTGAGTCCGCCCTCAGGGGTTCCAGGACAGGAGCAGGCCTCCAGGTAGCCGGACAGGGAACCCGTGAAAAGGATGTAGCGCTCCGGAGGCTTCCTGGAGCAGGAGATCAGGAGGCCTATGCCCGCTATCAGTATTACTCTATACATGCTATCGCCCAGTTCCTCCCTCGCAGCCCATCACGCCTGGCTGACCAAAACCGCCTGTCCTCCGCGGTGCAGGCCGGAGGGAAGATCACATTATCCTGCTTTACCCCTGCCCGAATCAACGATTGAACCAGGTATTTCGGTATGTCAAGGAACCAGATCCCGTCCCTCATTTCCGCAAAACCCGGAAAGAGATCCGCAACCTCTCTCCCAACCCTGTAGCACCTTCCGCAGATCATCGGCCCCAACGCGACCACCAGATCGGCCGGCTCCGTCCCGTAGAGCCGGCCCATCATCGCGATGGCGTTCAGGTGAACCCCTGTCAGCGTTCCGCGCCAGCCAGCGTGAGCCAGGCCGAGGGCGCGGTTTTTCTCATCAAAGATGAAGACCGAGCCACAATCCGCTGTCTTGACCGATATGAAAATACCTCGTCTATTCGTGATGATCCCATCTCCGGGTGTCTCGGGTTCTGCGGGCGCGACCTGGATTATTCCGGTGTGGAGCTGGTTGAGACATGTGAAATCCCGAACCGGCGGGAACCCAACCTTGGTTGAAAAATAGGCAATGAAAGGCCCCGCACCCGATAGCTCGTAATAACCCTTCTCGTTCACCCATTCCATCTTGCCTTTATCACTCTTGGGAAACCAGAGAGATCCGGAAACAATTCGGCCGCAAAGCCGTTTTCGTTCGCGAACCTGAGCACTGCCTCCGCTATAAATGGGCTTGTCTCAAGGACGAGCCATCCGCCAGGAACCAGATGCGGGTTCAGGATTATTTCCTTTGACAACGCCGCGCCATCGTCCCCGCCCCAAAGGGCCTCGTTCGGTTCCGCCAGGACTTCACGGGGCAGGCTCTTCATCTCCTCTGTCCGTATGTATGGTGGGTTTGACACTACTATGTTATAAAACCCCTCCCCTGCCCTGGTTCCTCGCGATTTCACGAAACTGATCCTCTCTGACACCCCATATTTGATTGCGTTTTCTTTGGCGATTTTGAGGGCCTTCCCGTTTATGTCCGAGGCCAGAACATTTGCCCTTCCATAGCGCCTCGCCAGATATATTGCGAGACACCCGGTTCCAGTGCCAATGTCCCATATTCTTATCTCCGAGTCCGGCGGATAGGTTCCCCCTGCAACCAGGGCCAGGGTCTCGGTCTCCGGCCTCGGTATGAAAACCCCCTTCTTCACACGGAGCGTCATGTCCATGAAATATGCCCTCCCGAAAATATACTGGATCGGTTCGCCTTTTGCCCTCCTTTTGGCTACTTTCATGGCCTTCTTGAACATGGCGTCTGGTATCTCAAGGACAAGCGGCGAGGCCTCTCCCGCGTCCGCGAGGAGCTCGGTTATTATGTAATATGCCTCCCTCGCGGGTTCCTCCGTCCCCGCGAGAAAGGGCTCAAGCCTCTGGATTGCCTCTGATACCTGCATTCTTATATTCCAAGCCTTATGCGCAGAGCACCCATGAGAACGGCTTGTATTACCGATATGATGATCCCCCCGCCTGCCCAGAGCCACCACGGCACAGGCCTGTTCCTGACCGCAAATACCGAGTATGCGATGAGGACTCCCCAGACAACAGCATATGTCCCTATTACCGAGAGTCCCTCAAAGATCACTATTGGATAGAACATCCAGCCCGGCGCGAAGAATATCAATGGCCACAGGCACGCGACCAGGAACGCGCCCAGGCCGAGGTCTGCCCACCCAAGCCCCGACCTGGTGGCTTCGTCCCTGTTTATGCCAGCGAGCACTGGCCCCATCAGCAAAGCCAGGGAATAGCCGGTCAGGAGGCCCGTCGCGAGCCTCGTAGAGTTGAAGCCCGGTTGCCAGCCCAGTGCTCCTGAGAAGACATCCGCGGCCGTGAGCGCGAACGAAACTGCTATCACGGTGATGACCTTCCAGTTCGGGATTATGCCCAGCTTGCGCCTTCTGAGAACCAGAAGAAAGTAAAAACCCATCCAGAGTCCGAAGTGGATTCCCGTGCAACGGCCGCATAAGGGAAGCTGGTGTCCGCCGGGGTGGAGGGAATGTTGGGGGAGTTGGTGGCAGACCGCGCTCCCAAGGAAGAAGGCTATCTCAACTATCTTGTGCAGAGGGAAATTATATCGTATGAGCAGGCCCCCGTGCCTGCGCGGGCTGGCCTCTCAGA
>CBFGJU010000218.1:0-2445 GCA_965649155.1 Caldifarciminota bacterium
GGCTACCTCAGAAACCCCTTATGGCTATGTGGATTGGGGTTATCACATCTGGACGAACTTCTTCGCGCAGGTCACCCATGTAAAGGGCGCTCCCTTTGGAACGGAGCCTTATATAAGGGTGAGCCACATGGATCACCCCATCTACCAGCAGGATGTCTTCTACAACGACTACCGCATAGGCGCCCGGCTCAACGAGTCCATAACTTCATACGAGTTAGGCTTCTCAAAGCCCATCTTTGCTGGCGAGCGTTTTCGTCCCTCGGTTGGGATCGCGTTCACGGGCAACTTCTGCCACTGGGAGAGGAACTCCCTCGGCGCCACGGATATGAGAATAATAGACCAGGTCACGCCTGGATTCGTTGGATTCGGGAGAGGAGACTGGTTTTGGAGATACAATCTCTCGGCCGAGGAGAGCGTAAATCTCATCCTTGGTCTCTCGGCCAGAATTTCCTACATGGGGTTCAGACCGGATGTCTGGCCCTGTCCGGAGTGGTTCGGGGTCCTGGAGGGTTATGTTGGGGCGAGGTGGTGATCTCTAAATTTATTCAGGGTAATCCAGTGCAATTGTTTATGGGCAGGGCGATCGTGGTGATTTTGAAAAGGGGCGTGTCCCTACACGATTATTCCTCCCGCGACAACCCTGTCCCCTGTGTATAAAACCCCCAGCTGGCCTGGAACAACCGCGAATTGGGGTTCCCGGAACTCAAGGGTGATCTCGTCCCCGGAGTCGGCAGCCAGGAGCGCCGGAGCTGGCTCGTGCCCGTGCCTGATCCTGACAGCAAACTCCTCGCCTTCATTTAACCCAGTGAACCTGTTAACGCAGGATATCTTAAGAACCCTTGAACATGCCTCCTCCCTCGTCCCAAGAATGACATCCGGCGGGTCTATCCTGAGCACATATGCCCTCTCGCCTAAAGCGATCCCGTGGCCCCGGCGCTGGCCAATGGTATAAAAGTAATAGGAATCGTGTTCGCCGAGGACTCGGCCGGAGGGGTCAATGAACCTGCCGGGCCTCATGCCCAGATGATCCAGGAGAAATCCCCTGAGATCCCCCCGAACAAAGCAGACATCCTGGCTCTCCGGTTTCTCGTGCACCGGAAGCCCTTTCTCTCTGGCAATAGCCCTGACCTCCTCTTTGGGGAGCTCGCCGAGGGGAAAGAGGGCATATCTCAGACTCTCAGCCGGAACGAGGGCCAGAAAGTATTCCTGGGACTTCAGGGGATCCCTTGCTCTCTCAAGAAAAACCTCACCATCCTTGAGCGAAACGCGCGCGTAGTGGCCTGACGCTACTCTGTCAAATCCCTGGGAAATCGCCCACTTGAGGCCGAGGCCGAATTTTACGCGAGCATTGCAGACCGGGCAGGGACTGGGCGTTTTGCCTCCCGCATATCCTTCAACGAACGGGTCTATGACATGCTCCCGGAAAACCTCCTGAGCATCAACCACGATGTGTTCGGTGCCAAGCCTCCGGGCAACCGCGGCCGCGTCCTCTATGTCATCCGGGCGACAACAGGTTGAATCAGGGTGAAACAGAAGGGAGACCCCGACGCACTCGTGTCCATGGTCAAGAAGCAAGGCAAGCGCGACCGAGGAGTCAACCCCGCCAGACATCAGGACCGCGACGCGCATGAGGAAATTATATAACAGGAAAAGGGTTTCGTGCTTTAGCTGATCATTTTCCCATTTCCGCGAACCCGACCACCCTTGCTCCGGGGTAATAGAAACCAAGTATCTTCAGGTAATCATCGCCGGCTGTGGCTCTGAGTATCGCGCCGGTCTGGCAAAGGCCGATTCCGTGGCCGTATCCCCTACCGGTTATGAACGCGCTATCACCCACACACTCTATCCCCGTTATGAGGGCGCTCCGAAGGCCCAGGCGTTTCCGAAACTCGGTTCCCCTGATCCTCACTCCTCCAATCCCAACCTGGATTGCCCTGCCGGATGCATCTGTTTTGAGGAGCGCCGGACAATCCGAAGTGCCGAATACCCTGGCGAGCGAATCGGGGCTGAAGGCTACTCTCCACGCTTGCGAGCTATCAACCACGCAGAAGGAATCCGGCCCATAATACAGATATGGCAAATCATATCCTCCCCAAACCTGGCTTGGCCTCGCGAGGTAGCCGCCGCAAGAGCCGTGGAAGAAGACCTGGACCATCCTCGGTCTCTTGTCGCCGTAGACCAGGACCTGATCGCCGGTTGCCCTGACAGCTTCAAGGCATTCTTCGGTGCGCGGCCCGGTTCCCCTGTAGACCTGGAATGCCTCGTTGTCAGCGAAGTGGCCTTTCGTCTTTGTCATTCGCTCAAACGCGAGGGTCCGGGAAAGAACCGCCTGAGCCTTGAGCGCTTCCGGAGGCGCCTGGCCCATCTCTGCCGCGACCACCGCGGCAAGGTATTCCTCCATCATCAGGTAGTTGGTTATCGCAAGCGCGCCCCGGCGGGAACGAA
>CBFGJU010000219.1:0-2428 GCA_965649155.1 Caldifarciminota bacterium
ACATGCAATCGCTGTTTCCATTGTCCCGTATGCTTGGCCGCATTTTTGGTTTTCCCCAAAATATATCCGGGTAGCTCAGGGCGCCAAATATATCCGGGTGGCTCAGGGCGCCAAATATATCCGGGTAGCTCAGGGCGCCCTCGCCCTGGAAAGGTGCATATTTCCCTTTCCCCCACGGGGCGTGGGGGTCTACCCGTTATTCTGAGATGGGTAGCTCAGGGCGCCTTCGCCCTGGAAAGGGGCGTGTTTCCCTTTTCCCCACGAGGCGTGGGGGTCTACCCGTAAATAGGAGAGAAGGGCCTGGGGGGCTACCCCACTTAAGGAAGGAGCTGGCCCTCTTTCTCGGATTATAATTTATCCTTGTGCTCCTCTTGTGCCTCATTTCCGCTTCGGTCGCTGGCCGGATAACTGACAGCGAGACGGGCGAACCTGTGCCTTTTGCCGGGGTCAAGGACCTGACAACGGGCCAGGGCACCATGTCAGACGGCGATGGCTTTTTCTTTCTCGGGAAGCTCTCGCCGGGAAGGCACAGCCTCGTTTTCACCCAGGTCGGCTACCTGCCGGAGACCCTTTCTGTCGTCCTGCCGGAGGATGGCGCGAAGGAGATATACCCTCGGATGAAGCCCCAGGCAATAACCGCGGGCGAGATAGTCACGACCACAAGGCGGCAGGAGTTTGAGCAGGAGCTCGCTCCCGTGAGGATAGAGACAAAGACAATAAGAACCATGCCGGTGTTTCTTGAGCCTGATGTGATGAGGATATTGCAGGCTTTGCCAGGAGTTGCCGCGCCGAATGACTTCACCACCGCGCTCTATGTCCGTGGTTCCTCGCCCTCCGAGAACCTCATTCTCGTTGACGGAGCGCCTGTCCTCAACCCCTTCCACATGGGCGGACTTTTCTCCACCTTCTCCACTGATGCCCTCTCGGGCCTTGAGTTCTGGATGGGCGGTTTCCCGGCCAGATACGGCGCGAGGATGTCATCGGTTCTTGATGTCCAGACAAAAGAAGGCGACACCTCCGGTTTTCACGGCAACGCTGACATATCCATGCTCGCGTCCTCCGTATTCCTGGAAGGGCCCCTGGCCCTCGGTTCCTCCTTCGCTTTCTCGGCCAGGAGAACCTATTTTGACAAGGTCTTGCCACTTTTCATAAAGGATTTTGAGTTCCCCTACTACTTCTATGACCTGCACGGCCGGGTGAAGGTCCCGGTGAACTTCAGGACATGGCTGGGCTACACCTATTTCCGGTCCGGCGATATCCTGGATTTCAATTTCCCGGAGGAGTATTACAGGATAAAGATGCCCTGGGGGAATGTGGTCAACTCCGCGAGCATGACATACCTGCATTCCCCGGAGACCTTCAGCAGGCTCGGCGTCTACGAGAGCTATTTCAGCATGGACATGCAGGAGGGTTCCTCCCTCGCGTCCGCTCCACCATACGACTGGTTCAGGAACGCGGTGACCTCCAAGGGAGGCCAGTATTCCCTCAACTGGACAAGGAAGGACGAGGCCTTCTCCTTTGGCCTTGAGTTCCAGGAGATTGACTATTTCTACTATTATTCAATGGGCAACTACGAGTTCTCTGTCCGCAAGATACCCTGGAGGGCAGGGACATATCTCTCATACAGGAAGAGATACGGAAGGCTCCTTTTCAACCCAGGCATCAGGTTTGATTACTACAGGTGCTTTTCGGATTTCCTCAGACCTGACCCCAGGTTTTCCCTCAAGTATTTCCTCACGGATGACCTGGCCTGGCTCGCCTCAGGCGGCGTGTTTCACCAGTATGAGATAGTCATAAACCAGCAGGAAGACATAATGCCGTTTGCCTATTTCTGGCTCCCGGTTCTGGATGGGCATGTCCCACAGAGGGCGTATCACCTGATAACCGGCCTTGAGCAGTGGCTCGGAGAGGCCTTCACCCTCAAGGGCGAGATATACTACAAGAGGATCCCCGTTTCCTATGACGCGAGGTATTCCTACTACACCCAGGAGGGGAACGAGATAGACGAGGGCGAGGATTTCGTTCTTTCGCCTGGATACGCGCTTGGCGCGGATATACTCCTGAAGAAGGACATCGGTTCCCTGGTCGGGTGGATAGGGTATTCCTATTGCTATTCTATGCGTCATCAGGACGGGGTCGGGTGGTATTTCCCGTCATACGAGAAGCGCCACAACGCCAACGTATTCCTTTCCTACAAGCTGGGCAGGTGGAGCTTCGGAACCCGCTACAACCTCTCGTCCGGGACTCCATACACAGCGAGGCTCGGCAGGTTCAGACGGGTCTACTGGACAGAGGACGGGCGGATGGAATACTGGTGGCTCTCGGTCTGGGGAAAGAAGAACAGCCTCCGGTATCCGATGTATCACAGGATGGATGTATTCGCTGAGGTCTCCTTCCACCTCTGGCGCGTTCCCCCGACCATAACCGG
>CBFGJU010000220.1:0-2415 GCA_965649155.1 Caldifarciminota bacterium
TGCTGGCGGTGGTCAAACATAGCATACACGGATTTCCCCGTGTACAACGAGGCCGCGCTCGGAGACCCGGACGGCGACGGCTGGCTTGAGATAGGCGCTGTGGACTACTCGTGTTACGCGTTCATACTCAAGGGGACAGACCCCCTGGAAACCGCGGAGGACACCCCTGAGCCGGGCCGCGCGAGGGCAATCCCGACGCCAAGGGGCCTCCTGGTCAACATGGATTCGCCTCGCGAGGTCTCGGTTGACTTCTACGACGCCTCCGGTAGGCTAGCGGAATCATTCA
Source organism: Caldifarciminota bacterium (assembly GCA_965649155.1). Classification (GTDB taxonomy): domain Bacteria; phylum Hydrothermota; class Hydrothermia; order JBDRYB01; family JBDRYB01; genus JBDRYB01. The sequence goes on from CBFGJU010000220.1 coordinate 287, forward strand.
GGGGAACCCTCAGCGCGGGAGAGAGCCTGATAAGGCCGCAAGCCGGAGGGCTTCTTTTCTACAGAGCGAGGGTTGATGGGAAGGAGTTCAGGGGGAAGATGGCTCTGGAACCCTAATAGGGTCTGAGAAGTTTGAATTCGCCGCGGGCCTCCCCGGAGCTCGCCCTCAGGAAATATGTTCCGGGGCCGAGATCGCCAAGCACGAGCCTGTTTTCACCCCTCAGCAGGGGAAATCTCGCGAGCTCCCTGCCGGAGATGTCATAGAGAAACGCGTCACCGGGCCCCGGGGATGACAAGAGGAGAACGCCTGAGAGGATGTTCCCGGAGACGGAGAAACCGGGCGTTTCGCGGCCGGATTCATCTGCAGAAAGGGGCCTCCCGTCCAGCACGACCGTCCAGCATGAATAATCAACCGCGGCTATCTCGTATTCCTCGTCAGAATCAACATTTATGAGTATTGCCTCGCCCTCAACCTCGTCGTCATATGGGCCGGAGGTCCACCACTGCCAGGCCAGAGAACCGTTCTCCTGATACATCTCAACCCTGCACCGGTAGTAGGGGCTGGGGGGCCTGCCGACCGCTATTATCTCAAGGGTGGTGTCAAAATCCAGGTTCGCCAGGATCACGGGGCCATAGAGCTCCTGCGCGAGGGTGTTCCAGGAGACCGAGCCGGAGACCCCGTCAACCATGGTCACGCCGTTGTAGTGGTGCAGGACAGCATCCGGAGTGCCATCGGCATTGACATCCGCGACCGCGGGCGGAGGCGGCCAGTCAAGCATCCCCATCGCGGAGCCGACAAATGTATTTATCAGGGGCGTGGAGTTCCCGTATTCATAGACCTTCAAATAGCCGGTCCCGGCGCAGTATAGCCACATCTCCCGGTCGCCATCGCCATCCCTGTCCACGAGCGGAGCCGCGCTCAGGTAATTGTCCCCAACCGAGACATTCCAGAGCTCAGTGCCGCTCGTTGACACCACATAAACGACACTACCGCAGGCATAGACTATCTCGTCCTCGCCATCGCCATCAACATCGCCCATGGACGGGGATGAGTAGCAGGTTCCGCCGAAATCAGGCAGGTGGGTCCAGAGGACAGCGCCGGTGGTCGCGCTGATGCAATAGAGGACTCCTATATCGTTGCAAACATAGACCCTTCCGCCGAAATCCTCCTCGGCGACCAGGGGAGAAGAGTTATAATCCGTGCCGATGTAGGCGACCCAGAGCTGGGAACCGTTGGTCCCGTTAAGGGCATAGAGCGCTCCTGCGCTCACCGCCGGGACAAAGACCTCTGGAACCTGGTCGCCGGTCACATCCATGAGCGCGGGGCCTCCGTGGTAGCAACCCTCGTCGGAATAGACGGCCGAGGCCCAGATCATTGAGCCGTTGTATCCCCTGTATGCGTCCGCAAGGGGATAATCCATCATGCCGTAGGATCCCACGAGCACATCGTGCCATCCGTCTCCGCTCAGGTCAGCCCCAACAGGAGACGCGTATATGATGTCGCCCTCGTCCCAGACTATCCACTGGGCCTTTGCCTGGGGCGTGGAGCTGAAGTTCGCCCTCGCGGGGCTGTAGCCGGTCCGGGCCTGGTCATACCTGAACATTGGCCACCCGGAGGGAATAACCGCAGAGATGACTGCCAAAGCTGTAAGCCACATATCAACCTCCCAATAGGCCAATTATGAGCCTGCCGCGAGCGGTTTTTCAACCAGGAGGAGATCTGAGATCTCTATCATAACACCAGCTCCCGGAAACAGGGTTTGATGCATGATAACCTGCAAGGGCTGTCCTCGGGGTGGAAAGCCCGACCTTTACCGTGTTTTTTTATATTTAGCTATCTGTCCGGGCCAGGCTTTATAGCCTGCAATCGGACGAGCCTGGCCCAGCGCGGCTGGCTGGTTGCTTTGGCCACCCGTGCAGGGTTTATAATTGGAATCCTATGAGAAAGATTCTCCTACCCATAATCGGATTGGCGGTGCTAGCAGGTTGCGAGAAGAAGGGCCAACCCCAAGCGCCAATGCCCCTTGGCGAAACAGAGGCGGCAGAAAGAGATAAATACGCTAAAACAGCCACGGAGGAAAGGGCCCAGAAACAAGCCGCTCCCAGCGGTGGCGTGGCCGCGGGAAAGGA
>CBFGJU010000221.1:0-9990 GCA_965649155.1 Caldifarciminota bacterium
CCCTGCTCCATTCAAGATACCTTTCCTCTGAAAGCCTGTCGGAGTCGTTCCCGTAATCCTTGCCAAGTCTATAAGGAGGGTCAGCGATCACGAGGTCCACGAAATTATCGGGTATTCTAGAAAACCCAGCAAGGCAGTCCTCGTTGAAGATCCTGTTAAGAATAGAAACAGGGTCGCTCATTCGCTTTCCTTCAGGGGTATGTTTTGGGAAGCTCTTTTAAGAAGGTCTAGAAGTTCTCTTCTCGTCCTGTATATCGGTTGATGTTCATACAGGGCCTGAATCTTATCGTTCCGAGGATTGACATAGATGGGCAGGAACTGAGGGGAGAATATCTGCAAATAGCCAGGGACAAACTCAACCGTGATCGGAGGCTTGAAGGCTATGCCAAAACAGGCATAGATCAGATCATAGGAAGGGTCTCTTGTGTACCAGTAGAAAAGTTTCTCCACAGCCGCGATGTCATTCTTGCTTGGTTTCTTTTTCACATCGCTTTTCTCTTTTATCTCTCGCCCTCACGGCTTCTTCCCCTTTGTCTCATCCTCTATTATCCGAACCCCGCGGGGAACGGTTCCCCTGCGTTCGCCCCTTGCCAGGCCCTCTCCCATTGCCGTGGCGCCGGCCGCGGCTATCTCCGGCTTGTATGCCCTGCCAACAGGCGCCCTGCGTTCTATGGGCTTGGGAACCTCCCTGAGCCTGAAGAGCCTGCGCAGGGTCTCTGTCCTTATGTCGTTCATGAGCTCGTCAAACAGCGCGAAGCTCTCCTTCTTGTATTCAACCAGGGGGTCTTTCTGCGCGTATTGCCGGAGGAACATCCCCTCCTTGAGGTGATCAAGCGCGTAGAGGTGATAGCGCCATGACCTATCCATCACGGTGAGGAGGGTTATCCTTTCCGCTTCTCTCATGCCCTCCGGGCCAAACATGGCCTCGCGCTCCTCGTATAATTGCCTTATCTTCTCAATTGCCGCGTCCGCCATGGCCTGCGGCTCCCTGATCTCTTCAAGGAAAGAGAAATCGGCGAGAAATGCCCAGGACATCTCGTCAGCGAAGGCCCGGCGTTCCTCTTCCTTGGGGTTCTCCGGGCTCAGGTGCTCGGCCATCTTCTCGTAGACGAAGTCCGGGATGTATTCCTCCATGATGGTCTCGCGCATGTCCGCGCCCTCAAGTATCTGGTCCCGGAGGCCGTAGATGACCTCGCGCTGGCGGTTCATCACATCGTCATATTCAAGGAGGCGCTTTCGCATCTGGAAGTGTTGCATCTCCACGCGCTTCTGCGCGTTCTCAAGGGCCTTTGTCACCATCTTTGACTCAACCGGTTCCTCCTCTTTCTTGCCCCAACGCTCCATCATGTCCACAACCTTGTCAGAGCCAAAGAGCCGGAGGAGGTCGTCTTCCAGGCTTAGGAAGAACTTTGAACTGCCGGGATCACCCTGCCTGCCAGACCTGCCGCGGAGCTGATTGTCTATGCGCCTTGACTCGTTCTTCTGGGTCCCTATTATGAGAAGGCCGCATGGGACAAAACCCTTTATGCAATCCCTGGGGTTCCGGGGACAGGTAACTCCTGGGGTGGGTTGCCGGGTGTTTATGGCGCATTCGCGGACCTCCTTCCTGCCCTTGCAGGCCTCGTCCATGTCCTCTGGGCAGGAGACAACGCCGGGGCCGAGCTTGATGTCTGTTCCGCGGCCGGCCATGTTCGTGGCTATGGTAACCGCGCCCGGCTGGCCAGCCTTGGACACTATGAGGGCCTCGCGCTCGTGGTGTCTGGCGTTGAGAACCTGGTGGGGTATACCCTTGAGCTTGAGGAGGCGGGAAACGAGCTCGGATTCCTCTATGGATGTAGTGCCAACCAGGATGGGACGACCGCGTTTGTGCCACTTCTCTATCTCGTCAACAACTGCCTGGTATTTTTCTTTCTTGGTCTTGAAGATCTTATCCGGGTAATCAACCCTGCGGACGGGCCGGTTGGTTGGGATAGAGACAACATCAAGCTTGTATATATCCCAGAACTCTTGGGCCTCCGTGAGCGCGGTTCCCGTCATGCCAGCCAGCACATCATACATCCTGAAGTAATTCTGTATGGTTATTGTCGCGAGGGTCTGTGTTTCCTCCTGGACCTTGACACCCTCCTTTGCCTCAACGGCCTCGTGTAGGCCATCTGACCAGCGCCTGCCGGGCATCATTCTTCCCGTGAACTCGTCAACGATGACTATCTTGCCATCCATGACAACATACTGCACCTCCCTCTCAAAGAGCATGTATGCCTTCAATAATTGCTGGACCGCGTGTATCCTGTCTGTCTTGTAGCCGTATTCCGCGAAAATCTTTTCCCTGAGGGAGAACCTCTCCTGAGGTGAGAGATCCTTCATCTTATCTATTTCCGGAAGCGCGGTCGCGAGGTCGGGCAGTTGGAAGAGGTCGGGGTATTTGGCACTCATGTGCTGTCTGCCCTTCTCGGTTATATCAACCGTGTGCATTTTCTCGTCTATGACGAAGAACAGCTCAGCGTCAAGGCGCCGCATTGTCTCGCCTTTGTCCTTCATGGCCTGGAGCTCGGACCGGTCAACCAGCTTCATAACCCCTGGCTCCTGGAGCAACTTGAAAAGCCGCTTGTTCTTCGGCGAACCGCGCTTGACCTGGAGCAATCTGAAACCGGCCTCCTGGGCCTTGCCTTCCTTGAGGAGACGCTCGCCCTCGTCAAGGAACCTCGCGAGGAGGGAATTCTGCTCCCTGACCATTGAATCAACCACGCCCTTCATCTCCCTGTATTGCTCAACGCGCGAGTGCTCCGCGGGGCCGGATATAATAAGGGGAGTCCTGGCCTCATCTATCAGGATGCTGTCAACCTCGTCAACAATGGCATAGTAGTGGCCGCGCTGAACCCTCTCGTCAGGGGAGAAGGCCATGTGATCCCTCAGATAATCAAAACCGAACTCGTTGTTGGTGCCATAGACAATATCGGCCGCATACTCGTTCCTGCGTATCTCCGGTGGCATCTGGCCCTGGATGCAACCGACGGTGAGGCCGAGGCCCTCGTAGATTATCCTCATCCACTCCCTGTCCCTCGCGGCAAGGTAATCGTTGACTGTAACGAGGTGAACCCCCTGGTTCTTCTCGCCCCTTTCGGTTCTTATCCTGCCCATAAGCCCATGGAGATAAAGGGGTAGTGTCGCGACAAGGGTCTTTCCCTCGCCGGTCTTCATCTCCGAGATCTTTCCCTGGAAAAGGACTATCCCGCCTATGAGCTGGACATCATAGTGAACCATGTCCCAGGTCACGGGGAGGCCTCGGACCTGATACTGGTAGCCCAGGAGGGTGTGGGCCCTTGCCTTCACGAGGCCAAAGGCCTCCTCAAGCATGGAATCAGCTGGCTCGCCATCCCTGAGCCTGGAGAGAAATTCCTCGGTTTTCTTAAGGAAATCCTCGTCGCGGAAACTCTTGAAATCTTCAAAGTAAGCGTTTATTCCCTCAACCCGCTTGGCTATGCGGTTGACCACCCTCTGGTTCCGGGTTCCTATGACGCGTTCGGTTATCCACTTGAACATGGTCTCTCCTTAGGCTCTAATTATAATGCGGGGCTTAGTGCGGGGACAAAGTTGAATTTGATCCCCCATCCGGCCCGGGCTTAGAATTTGGCCTCTAGACCTAAGACCTTAGGAGATTCAACATGATAAAGTGGAGACATGTCAACCTGAGACCCGAGGACATGCCGAGGGAATGGTATAACATCGTCGCGGAGTTCGGAAACGAGTTCCCACCGCCAAAGGACCCGGACGAGGGCCCGTCCCGGCTCGCGGAACTGCCCAACATGCTCATAGAGGAGTGCCTCAAGCAGGAGATGAGTCCGGAACGCTGGATCCCCATTCCTGAGGAGCTCCTTGAGATATACAGCCAGGCCTGCAGGCCAAGACCCCTTTTCAGGGCCTACGCTCTTGAGAAGGCGCTGGATACTCCGGCCAGGCTATACTACAAGGCCGAGTTCTACTCTCCAACAGGCTCCCACAAGGTCAACACCGCTCTGGCGCAGTGCTATTACGCGAAGAAGGCCGGCTTCAAGCGCATAACCACCGAGACAGGCGCTGGCCAGTGGGGAACCGCGATTGCATATGCGGCCGCGCTCATGGGCCTCAAGTCAACGATATACTGGGTGAGGGCTGTCCACGACTGGAAGCACGACCGCAGGACATTCATGAAGCTATACGGTGCGGAGGTCTTCGCGTCACCGAGCCCGAACACCGAGTTCGGAAAGAGCCTCTATGACAAGAACCCTAAACACAACGGCTCTCTCAGCATAGCGATATCAGAGGGGCTTGAGGACGCGAGGAAGCATGACGACACGGTATATACGCTCGGTTCCGTGTTGAACCATGTCCTCATGCACCAGACCATAATCGGGCTTGAGACAAAGAAGCAGTTTGAGCTCTTTGACGACTACCCTGACATCATGATCTCTTGTCTGGGCGGCGGCTCCAACTTTGGCGGCTTCATCCTGCCATTCGCGGGAGAGGCATACACCAAGGGCCTGAAAACGAGGTTCCTTGCTGTCCAGAGCCAGGTAGCGCCAAACCTTCAGGGGGAATATAAATACGACTTTGCTGACCACGCGGAGATGACCCCCATGCTCAAGATGTATACCCTGGGCCACCACAAGGAGATGCCCCCCATAAAGGGCGATGGCCTCCGATACCACGGCGCGGCCCCGGTGATAAGCTTCCTTAGATCAAAGGGCATGATAGACACCAAGGCCTACCCGGGGGACGAGAAAGAGGTCTTCACCAAGGCCAGGCTTTTCGTCCAGACAGAAGGCTACATACCAGCGCCCGAGTCCGCGTATTCGGTCGCGGGCGCGATTGACGAGGCTCTCAGGTGCAAGGAGTCCGGGGAGGCAAAGTGCATAGCGTTCAATGTCTCCGGCCACGGATTCCTTGACATACCGGGATACAGAGAGGTTTTGGGACTGGACTAGCGGCGATCGCTGTTCACAGAGGAAGTATAGCCCTGGGTCTTTGCGCCCAGGGCTTTTTTACGCCTGGGCCTCCTGGGAGTGTTTGTAGATCTTTATGGCATCAAAAACAGACCAGATGTACATGGCCAGGGGAAGGCCTGGGCAGAAGATAGGGAAAATCAGCAAGAGGAGGAGAAGGGGTAATGGGGAATCATGAGACACAGCCTGGCTCCCTGCGAGGCCGAAGTAGAAGAGGAAAACGGAGCAGAGCGCGAGGAAGACGGACGAGAAGCTCAGGACGATCTGGATGATGCCGTTTCTCAGGAACCTCCGGGCCTCTGGCTCGGAATCCCTCTGAACAGCTCCATAGATTATTCCGCCGATACCAACCACAAGCAGGCTGGTCATCCAGGGCAGGACGATGTTGACCAGCATACAAACCATGCCGAGAACTCTCTTCGTTTTATCAGTCATATCGGGGAAAATTCTAATGGAGGGAGACGGGGAGGGGCAAGAGAATCAGCTTTCTGAACTTTATCCAAAACCCTCTCTGATCCACAGGAAAAGGCTAGACCAACGGGGTGGGCGTGGCTTGGTTGCCCGGGGGCGCGACCAGTCTCCTTTGGAATGACTTCTTGAAACCGGCTACTGCGCAATATCCTTCCCGGGCAGGGCTTACCAGTTCCGCAGGAAGGCGTGGCGGGTTAGAAAACCCTCGCCGGTAAAGGATCTTGCCATCATTTTCCCAGGCGGGACTTTCAAGTCCTGCAAGCATCTAGTCCCTGGGCAGGCACGAGGCCTGGCACTACATCTAAAACCATTATCAGGGGCGGATTTTCACCCGTTTGCGGGGTTGGAAAACTCTCCTGTCTTGGTTATGTCTGGGAAGGATTTTGCGTATGAAACGGGTTATACGAGCGCGCCAGGCATAGCCCAGCATTCCTGTTTTCCATGCGCCATCGCCTTGCCTTATAATTTTCGGGCTTGGAGATAGTGGTTAGGGGAGAACTGATATGCCGGCGCAAAAGGCTGAGGAATATGATATTGCGAAGGTCCGCAACATCGGCTTCGCGGCGCACATTGACGCTGGCAAGACAACCCTGACAGAGCGGGTTCTCTTCTATTCCGGGCGAATTCACAGGATGGGGGAGGTTGACGACGGCACGACCATCACCGACTGGATGCCCCAGGAACGCGAGCGCGGAATAACCATCACCGCGGCCGCGACGACCTGCACCTGGCTTGGTCACAGGATAAACATCATAGATACGCCGGGGCATGTAGATTTCACAGCTGAGGTGGAGCGGTCTCTCCGGGTCCTGGACGGCCTCATAGTTATTTTCTCAGCCGTGGAAGGGGTTGAACCGCAGTCGGAAACGGTCTGGCACCAGGCTGACAGATATGGCGTTCCCCGGCTCGCGTTCATCAACAAGCTGGACAGGATGGGCGCTAATCCAGAGAGGGTTATCCAGGAAATGAAGGACAGGTTGGGCGCGAGGCCTTTGGTGATCCAGAAACCGGTTGGCCTGGAGGAAAACCTTCGGGGAATCATAGATCTCCTGCGAATGAAGATGATAACCTGGGAGGACGAGGTTGGGCTAGTCATGACCGAAACGGATGTTGACAGATCAGATTTCTACGATGAATACGAGGAAATAGTCATAGCCGCTTCCGAGTTCCACGAGGACATCCTTGATGAATACGAGGCCCAGGGCTTCGTGAGCCCGGAGAAGATGTATGAGGCTATCAGGCAGGGTGTCATAGAAAGGGCATTCGTGCCTGTGTTGATGGGTTCGGCTTCAAAGAACAGGGGCGTCCAGCCGGTAATGGACGCGATAGTCAAGTATCTCCCAAGCCCGACAGAGGTTCCCCCCGCCAGGGGGACTGTTCCCGGAACCGGCAATATGGAGGAGCGTCCGCCCAGGCCGGACGCGCCCCTGGCCGGAGTCATATTCAAGGTGATGCACACTGGCCCCGCGGGCTACTTTTACTACACAAGGATATATTCAGGGGTTCTAAGAACAAACCAGAAGATCCTGAATGTGAGGACCGGACAGATCTCGCGCGCCACCAGGATATACCTGATGCACGCGGATAGACACACTCAGCTCAAAGAGGCACAGCCGGGAGAAATAGTTGCACTGGTTGGGTTGTCCGGCGCGCAAACAGCCGACACCATATGTGATCCGTCTCATCCTATTATAATGGAGGGAATGACATTTCCTGAGCCTGCCGTCTCGGTGGCAGTGGAACCAAGGAGCTCTGCAGACGAGGAGCGTTTGTCAGAGGCACTTTCAGCCTTGTTGTTGGAGGATCCGACCCTGCAGGTGACCAGGGACGAGGAGACGGGCCAGACAATCCTTCGGGGGATGGGGGAACTGCACCTTGAGATAATCGTTGACAGGATAAAGAGGGAATTCAAAGTGCAAGTCAGGGCCGGCAGGCCCCAGGTGACATACAGGGAGACAATAGCGGAAAAGGCAACGGCTTACGAGGAATTTGACAGGGTCATCGGGGATGTTCGGCACCGCGGCGCGGTTGAGATCACGGTTTCGCCCGCTCAAAGAGGTGCCGGAAACCGGATCGCGCCCTTTCCGGAGCTCCCGGAGGAACTTGACCAAGAGCTTGCACGGGCACTTGCCGAGGCTTTATCATTTGGCCCTATCACAGGGTATCCTGTGGTTGATGTAGAGGTTCAACTTACAAAAATAAGCCTGGAAGAAGGCGCTACCACTCTGGGCCTCAGATATGCCCTGACCGAGGCATTCAAGGAGGCCTTCAGAAAGGGAGGCAGTCTTCTTCTTGAACCTGTAGTGGAGGTTGAAATCTTGGTGCCAAAGGAATTCCTTGGCAATGTGATGGCCGACCTCGCGGGCCGGGGAGGCGAGGTCCTGGGCCTTGAGCCCGGCCCCGGCACGATGGACAGGGTCAAGGCCAGGGCGCCGCTGAGAAACATGTTCGGCTACGCTACTGAGCTCAGGAACCTGACCCAGGGCCGAGGAAACTTCTGGATGAGCATAGCGGGGTTCGCTCCTGCTACTGATGATAAGGATAGGAGGTTTTAGAAATGGCGAAAGCCAAGTTTGAAAGAACAAAGCCGCACCTCAATGTGGGCACCATAGGCCACATTGACCACGGTAAGAGCACGCTGACTTCTGCAATAACCAAGTATCTCTCGCTAAAGGGCCTGGCGGAATACATGCCCTTTGATGAGATAGACAAGGCCCCGGAGGAGAGGGAGAGGGGCATAACCATCCAGCTCTGCCACGCTGAATACCAGACCGAAAAACGCCACTACGCGCACATAGACTGCCCCGGCCACGCTGACTACATCAAGAACATGATCACGGGCGCCGCGCAGATGGACGGCGCGATACTGGTTGTCGCGGCAACCGACGGCGTCATGCCCCAGACAAGGGAACATGTTCTTCTGGCCCGTCAGGTCAATGTGCCGCAAATAGTTGTCTTCCTGAACAAGGTTGACGCTGTTGATGACCCGGACATCGTGGAGGTCGCGGAGCTGGAGGTCAGGGACCTCCTGAACAAGTATGAGTTCCCCGGGGACAAGGTTCCCGTGGTTCGCGGTTCCGCTCTTCTCGCAATGGAAGGGCCAGATGACCCCAACGCTGATGTCTACAAACCCATACAGGAACTCCTGGACGCGATAGACACCTTCTTCCCGGAGCCAACCAGGGATGTGGACAAGCCGTTCCTGATGGCCATAGAGGACATCTTCTCAATAACGGGCCGCGGCACCGTTGTCACGGGAAGGGTTGAGCGCGGCATTCTGAAGCCCATGGAGGAGGTAGAAATAATAGGGTTCAGGGATGAACCCATAAAGACCGTTGTGACCTCCATAGAAATGTTCAGGAAGATACTGGATGACGCCAGGCCAGGGGACAATGTTGGACTCCTCCTCAGAGGGGTTGAGAAGGACGATGTTTTCCGCGGCATGGTTGTAGCTAAGCCCAAGTCCATAACCCCGCACAAGAAGTTCAAGGCCCAGGTCTATGTCCTGACCCAGGAAGAAGGCGGAAGGCACAAGCCCTTCTTCAACGGATACAGGCCGCAGTTCTACTTCAGGACAACGGATGTGACCGGCTCAATCGTTCTGCCAAAGGACAGAGAGATGGTCCTGCCGGGCGACCATGTTGAGCTGGATGTTGAGCTCATATCGCCCGTCGCGCTTGAGAAAGAGCTCAGGTTCGCCATCCGCGAGGGCGGCAGAACAGTGGGCGCTGGCGTCGTAACCCAGATAGTAGAATAGATATGGTAGAGGGAAAAATACGAATAAGGCTGAAGGCCTTTGATCCCGCCATCCTGGATGTGTGGGCCAGGCGAATAGTCCTCACGGCCCGCACCACCGGCGCGGAGGTCAGGGGCCCCATACCTCTACCCACAAGGAGAACCCTCTACTCTGTCATCCGCGGCCCCCACATAGACAAAAGGAGCCAGGAGCACTTTGATCTCAAGGTGCACAGACGGCTCATAGAGATACTGGCCTCCACGAACGAGACCATAGACAAGCTATCCCGGCTTGACCTTCCCGCGGGCGTTGAGGTAGAGATAAAGGTAGTCTAGACATGCTCATAGGGATAAAGCTCGGAATGACCAGGGTCCCATCCCAGGATGGGGTCATGCTCCCAGCTACCGCGATAAGGGTTGGGCCATGTTTCGTTCTTGACCTGAAGACACCAGAGCGCGACGGCTACTCTGCCATCAAGGTGGGGTTTGGCGAGAAAAAAGCCTCCCGTATATCCAGGCCACTTCTGGCGCAGCTCAGGAGCGCCCTCGGCGAAAGGGAAACCTATCCGGCCGAGGTCATAAAGGAGTTCCGGGTCGCGGATACCTCAGGGTTCAAGATTGGACAGGAGATAAACATAAAAGACCTGATCCCGGTATCAGAGGAAACCGGCGCCCTGGCATGGATAAAGGATTTCTGGGTTGATGTCACAGGCAAAACCAAGGGCCGGGGGACAGCCGGGTGGGTCAAAAGGTGGGGTTTTGCCGGAGGGCCAAAGGCCCACGGGTCAAAGTTCGGCAGGAGGCC
>CBFGJU010000222.1:0-4320 GCA_965649155.1 Caldifarciminota bacterium
GAGCTGTTGACAAAGGCCTTGATCGGCCGTGGCAGATCGGTTATAATATTCGCCCTAGCAAAGGGAATTGTTCTTTGACAAGAAGATAGTGTGTTTCCGGTGGGACAAATTACCCTTGCCATGAACTTTCCTATGGAGGGTTTGATCCTGGCTCAGGGTTAACGCTGACAGCGTGCCTTAGCCATGCAAGTCGTGCGAAGCAGTCCCTTCGGGGGCTGACTGAGCGGCGGACGGCGGAGTAACACGTGGCTAACCTGCCTTCAGGACGGGGACAACCCGGAGAAATCCGGGCTAATCCCCGGTGTGGTGGCCCCGGGGCATCCCAGAGCCATCAAAGCGGGCTTCGGCTCGCGCCTGGAGAGGGGGCCGCGGCCTATCAGCTTGTTGGTGAGGTAACGGCTCACCAAGGCTTTGACGGGTAACCGGCGTGAGAGCGCGACCGGTCCGAGGGGCACTGAGACACGGGCCCCACCCCTACGGGGGGCAGCAGGCTGGAAATTTGGGCAATGGGCGAAAGCCTGACCCAGCGACGCTGTGTGCGGGATGAAGCTCTTCGGAGTGTAAACCGCTTTTGGGGAGGACGAGGGGGCCGGCGGCTAATACCCGTCGGCCTTGACGGTACTCCCAGAATAAGCCTCGGCTAACTCCGTGCCAGCAGCCGCGGTAATACGGAGGAGGCAAGCGTTACCCGGATTCACTGGGCTTAAAGGGGGCGTAGGCGGTCCTTCAAGTCCGCGTGTGTAATTCCAGGGCTCAACCCTGGAACTGCGCCGGATACTGCTGGACTAGAGGGCGAGCGGGGAGAGCGGAACTCCCGGTGTAGCGGTGGAATGCGCAGATATCGGGGGGAACACCAGTAGCGAAGGCGGCTCTCTAGCTCGCTCCTGACGCTGAGGCCCGAAAGCCAGGGGAGCGAAGGGGATTAGATACCCCCGTAGTCCTGGCCCTAAACGATGCACGCTAGGTGTCGGGTCCCTTGAGGACTCGGTGCCGTAGGGAAACCATTAAGCGTGCCGCCTGGGGAGTACGCTCGCAAGGGTGAAACTCAAAGGAATTGACGGGGGCCTGCACAAGCGGCGGAGCGCGTGGTTCAATTCGATGCTCACCGAAGAACCTCACCTGGGCTTGACATGCTGGTGGTACCTCGGATGAAAGTTCGGGGGACCTTCGGGAGCCAGCACAGGTGTTGCACGGCAGTCGTCAGCTCGTGTCGTGAGATGTTGGGTTAAGTCCCGCAACGAGCGCAACCCCTGCCATTAGTTGCTATTGGCGATCATGTATCGTCAAGCACTCTAATGGGACTGCCGGCGATGAGCCGGAGGAAGGCGGGGATGACGTCATGTCCGTGTGGCCTTTATGTCCAGGGCTACACACGCGCTACAATGGCCGGCACAAAAGGCAGCAACACCGCGAGGTGGAGCGAATCCCCAAAACCGGCCTCAGTTCGGATTGCAGGCTGCAACCCGCCTGCATGAAGATGGAGTCGCTAGTAATCGCCAATCAGCTATGTGGTGGTGAATGCGTTCCCAGGCCTTGTACACACCGCCCGTCAAACCATGGAAGCTGGGAGCACCTGAAGGCGCACGAGAGTGCGCTCAAGGTGAGCTCGGTGACTGGGGTTAAGTCGAAACAAGGTAGCCGTACGGGAACGTGCGGCTGGATCACCTCCTTTTACACGGATTTACGGGTTCTCCGCGAGCCGGAGAAACCCCAAGCCCATCGGAAACACCCTCTTTGAACCGGGCCCCTTCGGGGGCCCGGTTTTATTATGTTGAAAAACCCGATTTATCCAATGTCCAGGTGGGTTTTCTGGTTGGGGTTGCCCACAAGATCCGCTTGCAGGACAGGGCCAAGCGTCCCTACACCTGAGATTTCCTATGGTGAATCAGGGAAAAATGTCAACCGGAGACTTATTTCTTCTTCTCCTCCACCCTCGCGTAGACCGCGGCCATGGCCCTGAAACGCAGAGGCTCCCTGAGAACTGACTGGCCGCTCCTGTATATCTGGAGCTCAAATTCCCCAACTGCGTTCTCGTCCGGAGACCTCACCTGCCAGAGGGCCTTCTGGGTTTCCTCACGGCCGAGGGAGATGTCGCGGAAAGGCCCATCTATTATGGTAAAATCCTTTGAGCGCGCTCTGAGAACGCACTGGAATTCGCCGTGACCGGATAGTGTTATCTCAACAGGGAAAACAGTGCCAGGAGAAACAACCAGGGGATACCTCATGCCTCTCATCTCAAGTATGGCATCATCCCTTATTTCCAGACAGAGTGTCATTCTGGCCCTCCTGACCAGAGGAAGGTCCATATCACATGTGAGGGGTTTTGAAAGATAGAAGACCTCCTCGCCGGTTTCTTCAAACTCGGAGAGGAACTCGTCGGCGGAAGCGTAGCGCTGTTTTGGATCCGTTGCCATGGCCTTTTCGGTTATCTTGGCGAGCTCCTCCGGGACTTCGGGGGCCGCGTCCCGGATCGGGGTGAACTTGCCCAGGAACTTCATGGAATAGACGGTTTTTATGTCTCCCTTGAATGGCGGCTGGCCCGTGAGCATCTCATACATTACCGCGCCAAGGGCATATATGTCCGACGAGGCGTCAATCGCCCTCGGGTTCCTGATGTGCTCCGGGGATAGATATGCTGGGGTTGGCAAGAGCTGGGTTATCTTAAGCTTCTGAACGGCTTCCCTGGCGAGTTCGCCTATGCCAAAATCAGCCAGCACAGCAACGCCATCCTCCTTGAACATTATGTTCTGGGGCTTTATGTCCCTGTGAAGAATGCCGTTGGAATGGGCAAATCTGAGCGCCTGGAGAACCTGGGAGGTGACCCTTACCGTGTCCTCCGGGGTGAGCTTGCCGGTCTCGGTCAGGAGCTGTTTCAGGCTGTAGGGATAGAAGTCCATCACATAGTATATCCAGCGGCCGTCCTTGTCCAGGTCAAGAACCCACGCCACATTCGGGTGGGTCTCCAAAGCGGCAACGGCCTCAACCTCGGAAACGAACCTTCGCAGAAGCTCCCGATCCGCGGCGATGTGGGGAAAAAGAACCTTTATGGCTACATCCTTGGAGAGGGCTTTCTGGTGCGCGAGATAGACCTCGGTTATGGTTCCCTTGCCTACGAGCTTCTTTATCTCGTATTTGCCGGAAAGAACACTGCCGGGTTCAATTGGCAACTGCCTTACCTCCCCAAGATGAGCCAGAATCCAAGAGCAACAATGGCCAGGACAAGGGCAATTATCAGGATGAGTATGGTGATGCCGATCCAGGGCTTGCGTCCTTCCGAGGGAACGCTCCACTCTTCCTCGTAATCGTCGTCAGCGACGGGAACGAACTGGGTTATGGTCAGGTCCATGTCCTCCTGAGGCTCGTATGTCTCTGGTTCGGGTTCAAAGCCCAGATCGTCCTCCTTTTCAGCAGTGGATTCAGGCTTTCTCACTATGGGAACCTGGACCGGCGCGTCCACCTCAATCCAGCCGGGGGGATTCACTATGCCCAGGGAAGAGAGAACCCTGAACAGATCGTAAGCGCTCTGGTAGCGGTCAGAGGGCAGTTTTGAGAGAGCCTTGAGAACCACCTTTTCAAGGCTTCCGGGTATATTCACTCCGAGGGATGAAGGTAGGGGCGGGGGGTCCTTGATTATCTTGAGCTGGAGATTGAGTATGCTCTCATCCTTGAAGGGAACCCTGCCCGTGAGCATTTCATAGAGGACGACCCCAACCGAGTAGATGTCCGAGCGAACATCAGCCCTGCCCCTGAGTTGCTCCGGGGACATGTAGTCTGGCGTGCCAGGGGTCACGGTTGCCTTTTGCTGACGAACAGCCTCGCCCAAAACGGCTATTCCGAAATCAAAAAGGTATGCCTTTCCGTCGTCTGTGCAGAGAAGGTTGGAGGGCTTGATGTCCCTGTGAACAACCCCTTTGTTGTGCGCGTATGAGAGCGCGGAAAGCAGTTGGTATGCGTATAGGAGCGCCTCAGGCGGTGAGAGCCGGCCCCTCTCCTTTAGTATTTTATCCAGGGTTACCCCCGGTATGAACTGCATAACGATGAAAAGAAGCCCGTTCTCGTTTCCGAAATCAAATATCTTTACTATGTTTGGGTGATCCAATTGCGCGGATGTCTCGGCCTCGCGAAGGAACAGCTTTACAAAAGCGGGGTCTTCGGAAAACTGCCTTGGCAGGACCTTTATGGCAACGGGTTTTTTCAGGAACGCGTGCTCCGCCCTGTAGACAACGGCCATGCCGCCTGACGAGAGCCTCTCCAGAACCCTGTATTTTCCGGCGAATATCCTCTCGGTCTCTTTCATTTCACGAATATCCTGTCAAGGGA
>CBFGJU010000222.1:4330-20985 GCA_965649155.1 Caldifarciminota bacterium
GACCAACCTGGTAATGAAGTTGCCTCCGGGGTCTTCAACGCTAACTATCACGCCGGTTATGTTGTCGTCGCCCCCGCGCTCGTTGGCCTTCCGGGTGAATTCTTCCATGGCCGCGCGCGGAGAATTCTGCGAAAGGATGGACCTGATTTCCTCCTCGGTGAAGTGGCTGTAAAGCCCGTCTGTAACCAGAAGAAATATGTCGCCCTTCTTCACCCATCCAGTATAAAAGCTCGGTTTCGGGTTTGGTCTTGAACCCAGCGCCTTGGTCAGGATGTTCCGGGATTTGTGCGTCCTGGCCTGATCCTGGGTCAAATAGCCCTGTTTCACGAATATCTGGGCCTGGGTGTCGTCCGTGGTGAGCTGTCTCAGGGTGCTACCCCTTAGAAGGTAGACCCTGGTGTCGCCAACATGGACAATGTAGTATCTGCCGCCCTTGAGGAGAAGAACCGTAAGGGTGGTCATGGCACCCTGGGTGGCTGGTTTGGAATGAGATAGCTGATAGACATAGAGTGCCGCTGTCCTGTATGATCTCAGCAGGGTCCTCTCAACGGATGAATTAGCCGCGGATTGCTCCCTTATGAACCTGGAGACTATCTCTATAGCGCCCTTGCTGGCCGCGTCTCCGGCCTTGCGTCCGCCCAGGCCATCGGCCACCACAAAAAGCCCAAGATTCGTGTCAACCAGAAAGGCATCCTCGTTTTTGGTCCTGACCTTGCCTATGTCCGATGAACCAAAGGCTTTTCCCTTCATCTCACCTTTTTCCTCGCGAGGGGGTTGGTTGGTTCAATCCTGGCTATGCGTTGCCAGAGATCCGCGGCCTCCTCGGAACGGCCAGCCTTCTCGGCAGTCAGGGCTTCAATTTCCATCTCCGCTATTGTCTTGTAGTAAAGGGCCGCCGGGTCATCCGGATTTGCCGAGAGTATCTTTTCAGCAAGTTCAAGCGTAGCCTGGGGATCCGCGTCGCGGTAGTGTTTCTTGCGAATCTGCTCCAGGAGAGCGGCCTCGCCGGACGGGGATTTCGCCACGGCAGAGGAGAGCGCGGCCAGGCAGGAGTCCTTGAGACCGGTCAATCCCTGGTCCCACGGAGAGGCTGAGAGGGCCATCTCCGCGAAAACCAGCGCGGAGGCCGGGTCGCCGGCCGAAAGGGATGACCTTGCCCTCTCCTCGTATGTCAGGGTGAACAACCTGCTAGTGGCGTCCTCCTTGACGCGAATCGCCTGGGGGTTATCCGGAGCCTCCGCGAGTGCCGCGTCTGCCTCGCGTATAGCGGCTCTGTATTCTCCGGCCTTCAGGTTTTCCTCCGCGCTGAGAACATGCGTCCAGAGCCTCTGGTTCAGGGAAGCGACCCTGAGACCCTCTGCTATCTCCGGATCCTCCGGAGACCTCTTTGAGGCCTCCTCAAGAAGGGAAACCGACACGGAATACAGCCTGGCCTTTTCCTCCGGTTTCCGGGCCGCCTCGGCCTGGACCATCAGCATGTGGGCCTTTTCCTTCTTTGCCTTCACGGAGTTGGCGGAAACAAGAACCCAGGATACAACTGCCACGATGACGAGGAAAATTGGGCCCCCCGCGGCAACCCAGACCCAGGGTTTAAACCTGAATTTCTTGGGCTTTTCCTCTTCATCCGCGAAACCCTGTGCCTCGTAGATGAAGAGCAGTTCGGTTTTTCCAACCCTCAGGACATCCCCGTGAACCAGGGCCTTTTTCGGTATCACTCTGCCGTTTATGAGTATGGGGTTCTTTCCGCCAATGTCCTCCGCGATGACCGAGCCGTCATCCCCAAGGTAGAACTTTATGTGATGCCTGGAAACGAACCTGTCCGACAGAGAGAAATCCGCGGAGGGATCCCTTCCCAAAACCGCTGTTCCGAGTATCTCAAAGGTCTTGCCCTGATCCGGCCCCCCGGTCACCTGAAGCCTGGGGACTATCTCAGGTGGAAGCTCAAGGAACTCGGTTGGCGCGGCGTCAATATCCGGGTGCGGCTCCTCAATGGATACGGGTGCCGGCGTATTTGATTCCGCATCTGATTCGGGTTCAGGCGAGCCAGCAGGTGCCTCAAGTCTCAGTGAATATGGGCCTATCTTTATCTCGCCGGGGAGCGATATGTTCTTTGGAAGGATGATCCGGTGCCGGCCCATGTAGACCCTGGAGTTCTCCGCTGGCTGGAGCATCAGCCTTTCGCCGCGCCTCCTTATGACCGCCTCAAGCGGTTGAAGACCGGGCAAGGAGATCTCAACATCGCTCCCTGCCCCTATACGGATGGACTCGCCGTTGAGTTCGTGTTCCTTGACGGTCCCGTCAGGGAAGGTAACGACAAGCCGCATCTTCATGCAGATTGCCACTGGGTAAGGGCCTCGGAAAGGAGACGGTTGTATTTCTTCAGGTAGGCAAAAAGAAGCCCAAGAGTCCCCTTTTCCTTTGCCAGGACGACATGCAGGTAGAAGGAGGTGCCGTTTATCGGCGCGGTGAAAAAGTAGAACCTGGGGGTTATTCCGAGTATCTCCGCGTCGGATTCCGGCTCTCCCAGGGCCGCGAGCGCTCTTTCCTGTGCCCTCATCAGCTCAACAGAATAAGCGGATGTTATGGCTATATCGTAATCGGGATCTTGCCTGGCCTCGGCTACGGTCAATCCTTCCTCCCTCTCAACCAGGGCAGAGGCCACGAAACCCGGCATCTCATCCCTCATGGCCTCAAGAAGTTCCTTTACCTTTTCCATATCTTAAACCTCCAGGAGCAGTTTTTCCATCTTAACGACAGATTTAACGAGTTCCACCCTGAGCAGGCCGGGGTTGACCCTGGTGTCAGCGACCAGGGCCACGGTGAACTGCCCGCCCTTGAGCTGGCGCATGACAAGGTTCGCTTTCTGGCTGGTGAAAAGGGCCTCGGATATGTCCCCTTTACCAAGAGAGACCGAAGCCTTGTTGGCAGATACCACGGCCGCGGAAAGCAGGGAGACAGCATCGGAGGCTATCTCGCCGATGATGACCACGGGCCTGCCCTCGGAATCCCATATGCCTGCGCCGCCAACCCCATCGGTCATGAGAGTCTTTAGCTCAGCCTCAAGGCCGGACCTGATCTCATCCGGGATCACCCTGGCCTCTTCCCTCAGACCAACGGCCTCGGAGAAGCTCCAGGAATCCAGATCAAATCCCTCTGTGCCAGCGGATTCGTCCCTTGCCGCGACCGCGGAGAGGAGCAGGTTATCAAGGGTCTTGTTTATGGTCCTGGCCGCGGTGGTAGCGCCCCTCCGCAGGCTGAAGCTCCCTCCCTCCATATCAACTATGGCGTGAAAAGCCTCCTCGCCGGTCATCTTCCCGAGCTCCGCGTGAACGACACTCCCATCCGCGAAATAGATGCTCCCGGAGCCGGCCGGGCCTGATACCGCTACGGCCGCGGTTGACTTCTCCAGGGAGAGTATCTGCAGGACATCAACCAGCTTGAGATCGCGGACAACACCCCTGAATCCTTCTTCCCTGGCCTTGGCTATCACGCTGACGAACGCGTCAAGGTCAAAGGGCTTCTCTATGTATTCCACTGCCCCGCGTTCCGCGGTCTCCCTCATCAATTCTTCCGAACCCCTGGCGGTCATCACGACGGCCTTCAGGTTCGGATACTTGCGCTTCGCCTCAACGATGAGGTCAAGACCACTCATGCCGGGCATCTTTATGTCCGTTATGAGTATGTCAACAGGCTGGGTCTGAAGGGTATCCAAAGCGCCCTCGCCAGAAAGCGCGGTCAGGACATCGTATCCAGCCTTGGTAAGGGTCCTGGAAAGCCCCCAGATTATATCCTCTTCGTCGTCAACGAGCAAAACTCTAGGCGCGGCCATAAGTGCCCCCTTTGGCTGGTTTTAGATAGACTATGAACTCGGTTCCTTTCCCCGGTTCGGATTGAACCTCCACCATCCCGCCGTTTTCCTTGACCAGTTGATATACCACGAAAAGGCCGAGTCCCGTTCCGCCATCCTTGGTTGTGTAGAAAGGATAGAAGACCTTTTGCTGGGCCTCCGGAGGGATCCCGGGCCCGGTGTCCCTGACTTTCAGGAATATGTAGGGCTTGCCGAGGTCAGGATTGACAATGGTGCTCTCGCCAGCCACTATTTCTATTATTCCACCGTCCTTTTCCATCACCTCTATTGAGTTCAGTATCAGATTCATTATAACCTGTTGAATCTGCGCTGGGTCAGCGGTAACCACGATTGAAGGGTTGACTGAAAGGGTTATTTTTACGCCGCTTCTTTCCGCGCGCTCCCGAAGAACTGCAACAACCTCATCAACAACCGAGAGGAGGTTGAATGGGACAGGGTGAGGTGCCCTGGGTTTCGCGTAGGAGAGGAGTTTTTTTATCATGCCATCAATCTTGTCTATCTGCTTCATTATTCGGGACGCGTATTCCCTTTTCTCCGGCTCAAGCTCCTTGTAGAGGGTCTGCGCCATTATTCTCACGCCAGCGAGTGGGTTCTTGACCTCGTGAGCTATGGACGCCGCGATTATACCCAGGGAAGAGAGCCTGTCCACCATTGTCATCATCTGGTGCATCTTCTTGATGTCAGTGATGTCCTTGAAAAGGACCGTCCAGCCGACCATGCCCGGCTCGTGCTTGAAAGGCTTCGCAGACATGGTGTAAACCCTGTCGTCAACCCTGATCTCCTCTTCCGAACCAGAGGATCTCTTCGCGGCCTCAAGGAGCCGCGGGATGACCGAAAGGTGGGACTGGGCATACCGGTTCGCATAGAGGACACGGCCACGCCTGTCCAAAAGGACAACGCCGGTGTCAAGGCCCTCAAGTATTTCCTCGGCCAGATATGACTTGTGCCGCGGGACCAGGCTTGCCCTGAAACCCCTGCCATAGCCAGGGAGCTCAACCGGTATAACCCGGAGGTGGCCGCCTATTACAACGCCTTCCCTGGTCAGGAGGGGAACCTTGACCGAGAGGACTCCGCCAGCCCTGAAAGCGGCCTCCAGGGCCGAGGATATTGCCTGCCGGTTCTGCTCCGGGAAGAGCGAGAGGAAGCTCCTGCCTCTCACCTCCGCGGCCTCCCAGCCACAGACATCGGCTATCTTTTTGTTGACGAATATTACGGTGAAATCCGGCCCTATTTCAAACAGGGCCTCGGATGTTATGTCCAGAAGGTCAACCAGCTCCTCCTTCACATTCACCTTATTTCACCCCCGCTTTCTGAACTATGTCCTTGAGGACCATCTTGGTTATGAGGTCAAGGGTCTGGAACACGCCCACGCCGTTTATGGCTATGGATTCAACATGGGGGGCGTTCCACTTGTTCAGCTTGGCCTCCAGCTCAGCAACCGGCATGGCGTCCGAAGCGTCGCGCTTGTTATACTGCATTACCAGGGGCAGGCGTTCAAGGGGATTGTTGTAATCTCTTAGAGTCTGAACCATCTCCACCAGTATCTGCAGGTTGGATTCCATCCTTGAGGCCGAGGAATCCGCGACATAAACCAGGCCATCCGCACCCCGGAGGACCAACCGCCTTGAGGCTTTGTAGAAGAACTGGCCGGGGACCGTGTAAAGGTGGAATCTGACCTTGAAACCGCCAGGGAGCTTTATCTCCACGGGCAAAAAGTCAAAGAAAAGGGTCCGCTCGCCCTTGGTGTCAACCGAGACCAGCTCGCCCCTGTGGTTTGGATTCAGCTTGTCAAAGATGTATTTCAGGTTGGTGGTCTTGCCGGAGAGCGCGGGTCCATAATAGACTATCTTGCAGTTTATTTCCTTCTTGATGCTGTCTATTAGCATTTTGCCTTACCCGAAAAAGTCCGAGAGAACGATTTCCCAAGAGGGACAAGACGCGCGCGAGAGGTTCTGGCTCTCGTTTTCCTCGGATCAGCCATTATTTTTCAGCTCCCTCTTCGCCTATCAGGTCGGTGAACGAGAAGCCCTCCAGCAGGGAGAGATCCGTTCCAAAGATCTCGGATACATCAACCTGCGCGGATATGACCTTGGAGATCTCGGTCGCGGCCTTGCGGACCTCAACCAGGATGAGACCAAGTGGCGCCTCGGACATGACGGAAACTGCCAGAACGCCTTCCTGGCCAGCGCCAGCGATGACAACCATCTTGTCCTCGCCCTTGATGTAGATCTCGCGCAGGATCCCGCCCTTTATCTCCTCCAGGACATTCTCGCCCAGGCCCAGAAGGGCGGCCGCCATCGCGCCGAACGACTCCTCGTTGGTGCCCTGTTCAAGGGCCGAGGCCAGGGAGATTCCCTCAACATTGATGACAGCCGCGGCCTTGATGTGCGGTGTCTTCCTGATCAGGTTCTTCAGGATGGTTTCTACCTGCGATTCCATGCTATACCTCCAGCTCTGTCATCTAGATCTAAATGATACGGGAAAGCGCCCAGCATGTCAAGCACTTTCCCAAAGACCAAAGCTCTCACCCGGAAATTATAAACCCCCCGCGCGGCTTTGCTCCACCACTTTTGCCCTCATGATCCGGCAAGATCAGTTTTACCGGAAACCGCCAGCCAGGCTAAGGTTGCGAGAAAGTGGATCAGGTAGATTTTTCCTTTGTGGGGGCCGGAGCGGTAAAAAGAGAGATGCTCATTGAGCCGGAGTGAGCCGCCGGATAGACGCCGTCGGCTATGGTGATCTCCTCAACCGTGCCAACACCGAAAAACGGCGCGGCCAGGTGCTTGCGCAGGAGCTCGTTCTCCTTCGCGTAGTTCTCCGCGAGAAGGTGTATCCTGATGACGCTCTCGTGAACCATCGCGCCAATTATCTTCGCACCCTTTGCCCTTATAAGGGCTTCCTTTGCCCCGCGGTCAACGGACTCAAGCATCTCCTCCTCTGAGGCCTCCATGAACCAAACGGTTGAACCCTCCTCAACTATGGCGTTGGTCCGAAGCCCGCCCTTCTCAACGGAAAGGGGAAGGAAGGCCCTGAACTTGCCGGGCAAGTCCGGGTGGGCGATCGCGAGCTGGTAACGCGGGAGAACCTCGTCAGCGTAAGCCGCGTTGGAGAGCTCCTCAACCTTGATGCCCCTCTTGCCGAGTATCTCCTTGAGAGCCCAGTCAACCGGCTGGTCATCCAGCTCCTTTATAAGGTTTCCCTTGGCGAGGGTCACCCGCAAGGGACATATCGGGTGGAACCCGTGGCCGGCTCCCATGACCAGGGGAGTCTTTGAGAAAACTGCCATGGCAATGAGGTGGTCGGAATAGGTCTCTCCCTCCCAGAAAACCGACACAAAGCTGGGTTCGTTGACCTTGCCGAGGATGCCAGCTGATATGACGCCGAAGTTCTCCGAAAGTTGGGACAGCTCGGAGAAAAGCGCCTCACCGACCAGAGGGTAGGAATTCGGGGCTATGATGTATAGTCCCGCGTGCTCGTATCCGTCAGCGCGAGCGGTGGATTCGGCCTCTGATATGGAGCCAAGGGCAGAGGCAAGCGCCTTGTCGGTTCCGGAGACAAAACCTCCGCCCATCCCTATGGCAAATCTGGCATCAGCAAAGGCTATAGCTGATACCATGACCCCTTTGCCCGCCACCATATCCTCGTTGAAAAGCCCTCCGGGTGCCTCCGCGCCAACCAGGGGCACGGGTATCACTTCCTTTACGCCCGAGAGGACGGATTTGTAGTCATACTGGCCAGCGATGAAACACATGGCCAGGCTGGGCTTTTTGTCGCCTATCTTCTCCTGGGCCTCCCTCGCGGCCTCAACCCCGGCCAGGAAGGGCTTTTCGGCCGAAGAATAACCCGTTCCGAGCCATCTCTCAACGCCGCCGCCTGTCTCGGTCTTGGTCCGGCGCTCCCTGGCTTCAGTTGGCCCTCTCTCTACCTTTTTCCAGAAACCGTCAGTGAGAAAAATAATCTCACCTCCTCTTGGCCTCAAATGATAAAGTCAACGCGGGGCCGCGCGCAAACTGATGAAAAATCAAGTCCGGATAAGGCAAGCCCCTGGTTGAAAAATCAGAGGGGTAGCCCATGGCTCAATGGGCGCGGAGATTCGTGCCGGGAATCACTCCTCGTGGATAACCACCTTCCAGTCAATCCTGGCGTGGGCCTTCAGGTGCGCTGAGACCGAGCAGTATCTTTCCATGGACAACGAGGCCGCACGCTCGTATTTCTCCCTGTCGGATTCCTGGCCAACGAAGTGATATTCCAGCCTTATGGATTTATAGACCCTGGGATGATCCTCTGCCCTCTCGCCATCCAGCTCAATCCAGAACCCGGAGAACCGGACGCCCATCTTGCCGAGAAGGGAGACCATGTCCATGCCCGTGCACGCGCCAGCGCACGCCAGAAGGGTTTCCATGGGCGTAGGGCCAAGGCCTCCGTGATCCGGACTGGCATCAAAGCTAAATGAGCGACCAGAGGGGCCCTGCGCGGTGAACTTCATGCCGGAGTCGTTATAGAGCTTTACCTTCATGTGGAAATTATGGGGTTTTCGTCAATAATATAGCAAAGGCCGCAGTTACTCCTCAAAGCTCTTTTCCTTTGACATGAGCAGGGAAAGGGTATTCTCCAGGAGGGATTTTAGCTCCGCGGCCTTCGGGTGGCCGCCGGTGGCCAGAGCCTCGTCCAGGGCACCCATCGCGAAATCAAAATCCCCGCTCATCACCAGCGAACACGCGAGGTGATATTTGATCGTGGGGGAAAGCTCTGGCTCCCGGCGCATCGCCTCTATGTATCTGCGGGCCGCGTCCTTGTATTTCCCCTGAGCATAATAAACCTCAGCGAGAAAGAGGTGCGCGGCCGAAAGGGTCGGGTCAAGCGCCAGGACCTGGGTCGCCAGGTATTCGGCCTGGTCAAACTCCTCCATGTCAAAACGCTCCCACGCGGAAAGGAGAAGCCTGTGCGCCATGGGGAAAACATCCTTCGGGGTTGTCTCGCGCTCTTCCACTGCGAGAACGCCTTTCTCTAAGAGGGACACAATGGCTTTG
The DNA here is from genome assembly GCA_965649155.1 of Caldifarciminota bacterium. Lineage (GTDB taxonomy): Bacteria > Hydrothermota > Hydrothermia > JBDRYB01 > JBDRYB01 > JBDRYB01. The sequence continues at coordinate 13,229 of CBFGJU010000222.1, forward strand.
GCTACCTCAAATGTGCTTTCCGGGAACTGATCCGCTATCTCGCGGACAGACCTTTTGCCGTCAACGGAAGCCAGGACGCGCCACTCTGACGGGGAGAAAGACAAGGGCCCTTCGGGCAGACTATCCGGATAGGTTGGAACCACTTCAAATGAGGGTAGTTTGGAGGAGACCATTTCCCACTCGTCAATGTGCCTCGCGCCCTGGACAAGGAGCTCAAGGGAATCAACTTCCACCAGGTCAAGCACTGATGGGACCTCCATCTCCTTGAAGATGAATCTGCCGTTCTGCCAGCGCAGGAGCTCGCCCATCCTCTCTTCGGTGAGACGCTTGGCGTGCCGCGCGACCTCTACCCTCATGGGGTTATCTGATTCAAGTATCTCAACAAGAAGGTTGAGCTCGGAACCCTCGTTGTCACGCGAGGGGGGCAGGGGATAACCCATCACCAGAAGGACATCAGAGAGGGACTTGCCGTGTTTCAGGGATATGAACTTTACCTGGCCGAACCGGAGGAAAAGATCGCCTCTGTCTCCGACTTCATCCTCAACGGTAAGGTGTCCCCTCTCCACTATCAGGACTCCGGTCTTCTTGTTCATAAGAAGTATCTGGAGAAGGTCCATCAGCGGCAGTTCTGCTAATTCACCCCTCAGCGGCATCTCTGGAACCTCCTTGCCTTGAAACCTCGGACTTCAGGTATGTCCTGAGGTTCTCCAGCTGAACCATGTTTTGCCTTGCCTTCCAGGCCAGGACCTGGTCATATGCGAGACTTTCAACCTCTTTCCAATTCTTTATAGCGGCCTGATACTGGCCCCTGATCGCGGCCATCAATCCCATCAGGTAAAGCACCCTGGCCCTGTCAACACCCTTTCTCAGGGCCTCCTCAAGGCACGCCGCGGCCTCGTCGTAGCGCTCGCCGAGGAAGGCCATCTCACCGAGGAAAAGGTGACCGCGAGGGTCCCTGAGAGCTATCAGGCTTTTGGCTATCTTCTGAACCTCGTCTCCCTTGCCGGCAGACATGAGAAGTTCCCCAACCCAGAAAAGCGCCTCCGGATTATCGTTCTCAAGAAGAAGGGATTTCTTCAGAAACATCTCTGCCTCCCTGGGCCTCCTGAGCATGATGAGAATCCTGCCTGCCCATGCCCACAGGCCAGGGTCATCCTTTTCTTCCCTGAGCATGTGAAGAATGTGCTTGAGGGCCATTGGCCAGTTTCCAAGCCATTCTTCCGAGAGAGCCCAGAAAATCCTGTCCTGTCTGGTGAGATTGGTGATAGCCGAGAAATACTCCCTGGCCTCCCTGAAGCGCCCTGACCTGAAATAGACCAGGGCTTTCACTCGCAGGAGGGTCTGATCAAACGGGGCCTCTTTCAGGAGCTCATCAACCAGGGCCAGGACATCCCGGTGCTTGCCGCTGTCAAGCAATTTGGCCAGGACTTCATCAAGGCTACCGGATTCCAGGATCGTGGCAAGGGGAGGAAGGGATTCCTTGACCTCAACGGGTATATCAAACGAGAGGCCGCGAAACGCGAGGAAAAGGATGTCGCGTTTGTAGTAGTGGCGCATAGCCCTTGCCTGGCGCATGAACTCAAAGAACCGAGCGAAACTCTTTTTCCTGAAGTAAATTGAACCCAGTCCAACCAACGCATCTCCGAACCCAGGGTCTATCCTGATGGCGTTGAGCAGGGCGGCCTCCGCGCCTTCGTCGTCTCCTCTGGCCATCCTGATCTCAGCGAGAAGGGCGTAGTAATGGACGGTCTCGCCCCTGACCTCGCGGAATTCTTCAAGGGTATTCTCGGCTTCGGAGGTCTTGCCGGATTTGAAAAGTATATATGCCTTGTCATACAGGGAGGCCGGAAGGCCGGAGGCCTTTTCCAGGCAGGTGAGCGCGAGATCCGAATCACCCTTTACGATATAGGCTAGGACTCCGTGGTTGAGGCAGGCAAACTCATCCCCGGTCTCAGAGGCCAGGCTGGCCGCTTCCAGGGCCGGCTCGTGGTGGCCCATGTAGTAGGAGTTAAGGGCCCGAAGGACGAGAGCCTCGGTGTTGGGATGGGATATGCTGTTCAGCAGAAGGGTGCTCGTGGAATACTGGCCCTCAAGGAAATACAGGAGAGCCTCGGCCAGGAGAGCCTTTTGTTGTTCCTGCGGATTGGATGCAAACTTTTTCGCTTTGCCTATTTCCCTCTCCGCGTCGGAAAAAAGCCCTTTGCCCAGATAGGCCTCCGCGAGTTCAAGCCTGGACTGGAAGGGGTCTGCCGCGGCCTCAGGCTCTATCTCGTTCTCCGGCTCGGTCTCTATTGTGAGGAGTTCCTCGGCCTCGGTCAGCTTCGGGTTGAGAGCGGATGCCTTCTCCACGCACTCCAGGGCCTGGTCAAGCATTCCCTTCTCGCCATAGACGAAAGATAGAAGGTAATAGGTCTCCGCTGAGTCCGGTTCCATATCCCTTGCCTTCTCAAGCTCCTGCAAGGCCAGGTCAAGGTGCTGGGTATTGTAGTGAACCTCACCAAGGAGCCTGTATGCCTCCGCGGAATCCGGGGCTATCTCCACAACCCTCTTGAGAAGTCCCTCAGCGCCGTGATAATCCCTGCGCTTTCTGAGAATCCGCGCCGCGCCTATGAGCGCCTTTGTCTCGTCCGGCCTCGCGCTCAGGACAGCCATGAACTCTGCCAGGGCTTCGGTGTCTCTCCCCATGTTTGAAAGGGCCTCGGCCGCGGCCAGGTGCCTGGCGGTGCTGTCCGGGTATTCCTGGGCCCTGCCCAGATAATACTCAAGAACATCATCCTTTCGGCCTATCCGGCGCAGGACAGCTTCAAGGTTCCTGCGAGCGGGCTCAAAGTTGGGATCTACAGCGAGGGCCTTTTCCAACTCCTCAACCGCGTCCTCCGGATAGCCCTTTCTGAACATTATGACAGCGAGATTGTTGTGCGCGTGAGGATCGCGTGGCTCAAGACGCATTGCCAGCTCACGCAGAAACTCCTGTTCGGTCATCACCTGAGCATCTCCTTAAGTTTTTCAGCCACCAGGCCAATTGCCCTGGCTCGCGGCACGAAGATCATCTCCCACCTGCTGAGCGATTCAACGCTCATCTCAACCTCTATGCCTATGAAAACGGAATCTGAATCGCCTATTCGGTCTATGAAGTCAGCGACAACATCCGAGTGCGGGCCCCTCTTTAGTCTTGGAATGGACTGGAAAGCCACCATATCCATCATGTTGGCCATTGCGGAAAGAAAAGCGCCGGAGACTATGTGGGCAGTCTCTCCGAGGCCAGATATGAGCATTTCATCCTCGGATGATGGGCGATCCTCGTCAGGCCAGAGCATTCCGAGTATGGGCTGACCATCCCTCTCGGAAACCGTGACCAGGACCCATCCCTCCATGTCGCCCATTACCCTGAATGTGAAACCGAAGACCGGCGTCCTGTCGCCATCAAAGGCCTTCGCGGCCTCGTCCAGTGTCCCGTGCCACACGCGTGGAACAGCGAGATCAACCTTTTTGCCCAGAAGAAGCGACAGCGCGCTCGCGCCGTGGCCAGCGCCAATGTTTATGACCTCTTTGAGGCCATCAAGGAGATCGTCCCTTATCATGGCGAAAATGCAGATAAAAAGGCGTCAGGATAACTCCCCTCGGTTTTCACGCGTTCTCCTTCAGCACCCTTCCTATAACCTCCAGGACAACCGAGGGGTGAAAGGGTTTCACGACAAAGTCCCTCGCGCCAGCGCTCATGGCCTCGGAAACCAGGCTCTGCTGGCCCATAGCGGACACCACGACTATCCTGGCCTTGGGGTCTTTTGAGATTATGCCTTTTATCGCGTCAATGCCGGACATGTCCGGCATCACCAGGTCCATGGTCACGAGGTCTGGCTTTATCTTCTCGTAAAGAGCGATGGCCTCCGAACCTGTCTCTGCCTCGCCTGCAACCTCGTATCCGCCCTCCTCAAGGATCTTCGCCAAGAGCTTGCGCATGAACTTGGCGTCATCGGCTAAAAGAATGCGGTTCTTCATCTTTGTAAATTATACCGAAAGAACGCGCTTTGCTTCAAGCATTTAATCCCAGAGAAAGAGGCAGGCACCGAACCGCCATACCCTGCCATGCCACTTCTGGCCGAGAAAACAGATGGTGTCCGCGGCCAGGTTCTCCAAAGAGATATAGGCCCTCACGGCCCTGTAGAATGTCAGGTCAAGCCGGGCAACACTCCACAGGCCGGAGAACGGGTCGCCGTAGTATCTGCCTGAAACGGAGGGGACCACGGCAAGGTCTCCCCTCAGAAGGGATAGTTTCAGGCCAACGAGACCACCGGCCTGCCAGTAGAATTGCTCCGGCGCTGGCTCAGAAAACCACGAAGCCTGGCCAGAGAGGCTCGCGAGCAGGGGGCCAAATTCCCGGTTCCCGAAAAGCCCGCCGGCTAACCTCGCGCCGTGGCCGAGTCCCGTTATACCACCGGAATCAGTCCTGTAGCCATATAGCCAATCGCCCCAGCCAGCGTCTGCCCTGGCCGCAATGCCATAACCGGCAATCTCGCCAGAAATATACGCCTCGGAGGCTGGTCCTTGAAGCCCCGGCATGAACGCGGGATCGGGTATATCGGTCCGGTAGCCGGCCTCAAGCGCGGCGAAACGGCTGGAAAACCTCGCTCCCGCGACCGGGCCGGAACCCGAATCAGAAATGAGCCAACCGGCCCAGGCCCCGAAACCCCCGCGGTCCCACGAGAGACGGGGGACCCAGATGCCGGAGAAATGTTCTTCCCATCTGATTTCCTCCCACGAGAGGGCAAGCGAAAACCCTCTCATGCTCAGCGCGCCGGACAGGCCGCCGGAGGCGTATGGACCGAAAGAGGTCTTCCAGGCGCGGGCACTCGCTGGGCCAAAACCAACACCAGACCTCATGTGCAGGTAGGACAGGGAGTCCCGACCAGCCGAGAGGACGAGGCCATCAAGGTCTATCCCCTTGGGGGAACCGAAGGCTCCGAGGAGGCCCTGGTGGCCAACCCTTTGATCGTCAAGGACACCAAACTCGTTGTAGTCAAATGTGCCCAGGAGCCGGCCGTCCGCGCCCAGGCCCCGAGCGAACATGGCCCCGAACCGAGAGAGTCCCCAAGCGCCGGCCTGCTCAGAGTAGGCAGTGGTCAATGGCCTTGCGGTTTCGGGGTATCTGAGCGAGAGTCTCCTCCCTGAAACCATGAAGGGGGTTGAGTGAAAGAGGGCCGGGTCATTGGCAAAACGGAGGGGTATGCCATCCAGCTCAAAGGGATAACGATAGAAAAGGAAGCCGGGTCCCGCGGCCGGGTGAGCCGTGTAGGAAGGAAGGTGCCAGAGGGAATCCGAGAGGAGGCCTGGGAATTCCAACTGGGCAAGGATGAGAATAACCAGCACAACGAGAGCTTAATGTCCGGGGGTTTTCGGGTTCAACTTGTTTAACCGGTAATTTTTGTTCCCCATCTCAGAATATGCGTTGCGAGAATTTGGGCCGTTCGGAAATTTTCGGTGGCCTACACTCTACGGATATATCCTCTCTCCCATCCTGTCCGGGTGGTTGTCGTAGATCTCCTCTACGGTGAAGATGTAGACCGGTGTCCTTGTCCAGTCCTTTCTCAGTCCGTGAAAAACATCGTGAAGCCCGTTCACGAACCTGAACAAGGGGCCGTCATGGAAGCACTCTGCATTGCACCTGAGCTCGTATGTCACGCTCGGAGGCTCGTAGAAAAGCAGTGTCGCGGGGCCGCCGGTCTTCAGGTTCTGATAGGTGTGGCGGAGGGCAAGCTCAATGCTTGAGATGCGGAGGGGATCAACCCTTTCCTCTATGTAGATTTCCGAAAGGAGAAAATCCGACGAGGTCCTGGGCGCGGGGCGGGGATGCTCTTTGAGATAGGACTCTATCTTCTCAAGGGTCTCCGGGAGAAACTCTTCCTTGTGGACAACGCCCGCGCCCTTTATGGACGCGTTCAGGCCGCCGGGGCCAGACGAAACAACAGCGGGGGTGTGCCTGGTGAAACCAACCAGGGTGTCCTCTCGGGTAAGGCGTCCCTCTGCCATCCGGAGGATGAGGCCCCGGCGTTCGTTGAAGAACCAGTTGAAGAAATCCTTCATTTTTCTCGCATAAAGACAGATCAATCAGCCGTGAACAGGCCGGCCTTGCCGTCTATGGTCAGGTAATAAACCCCTCGCTTGCCGAACCTGGGCATGAGCCTGTCCTGTCCGCCAGAAAGCTTTGTCAGAGAGCCGGTAAGAAGATCCAGGTTATAGAGTTCGGAAGAAAGGATCCGGTGGCCATCATCCACAGATACCTGATAGACAACGCTTGCGCCGTCCGGAGACCAGGAGGGGGCCTCTCCGGGGGAAACGAGCCTGGGTTCGGATGAGCCGGGTTCCCAGAGCCAGAAGCCCGGCCCTGCCCTGCACACTATGATGCGCTTTCCGTCGGGAGACCACTGGGGAGCGAAGAGGGCCAGGCCATCAGGATCGGAGAAAAGTGTGTCGGTCTTTCCGGTTGAGGGATTGAAACCGAGGAGAAACTTTCCCTCAATATCCGTGTATGAAACAGCACCACTCAGGGGGTTTGGGGATATGGTGGCAACCAGGTGGAAACCGGCAAACCTCTGGTCACCTATGAACAGGAACCCATCGCCCGTGAAGGCCAGCTCGTTCCCGACCCAAACCGGGTAGCCGGGGTGCGCGAAGCGCTGGCTGGACCAGGTTATCCTGCCATCCTTTGCTATGCTAACCCTTCCTTCCCTGACAAAAGCGAGCGCCGAGCCGTCCGGAGACCAGGAAACCCCCCACGGCAGAACGCTATCCGCGACCGTCTGGACAGCGCCGTCGGCTGATCGTATGTAGAGGACTTCATCGCGGGAGACGGCCGCAACCAGATCGCCGGAAGGACATGGGGACAGGAACTTTATTTCGTCAGGAAAACCCAATAGGCTATCCTTAGCCACCAGGAAAACCAGGAGCATGTCTCACTCCAGGGTGTATCCTCTGGTATAGGTAAGGGTCATCCCAAGCCTTATGCAGGCAATGGTATTGGTGTATCTGACATAGTCGTGGCCGAGGCCGAGGTTCTCGTCTATGTCATACTGGGCCTCGGTCAGGTTGATGTCTGTCATGGCCCAGAAATCCAGCCATGACCATGGTTTGACCTTCAGGCCCAGGTTCAGCTCCATCTCCGGAACAAGCGCGTCCGAGGCCACATCGTTATCATCCGTGTAAGAACAGGAATAAAAACCAATGTAACCTCCAACCCACGGCAGGAGTCCCCTGTTGGCCCTGTTGAACCTGTCGTTCTCAAGAAATAGCTTGCCCTCCAGGCCAAATGAGTTCCCAGTCACCTCGTTTTCCACATTCAAATAGTTCTCTATGAGGCCGACCTTGGTGCTGTTGTATCTCTCGTATCTGATGTCAAAACCGAGATAGGTGTGAGTCTGGGAGTTCAGGAATCTCTTTATCATTATGTAAAGCGAGGTCTTCGTTGAGGGGTCATAGACCACATCACCCTCGGTGGCCCAGTTGCGGAGGGGTATCTGCTCATACATTATCTCCGCGCCCCACTCGTTCCTCCTGAAGCCTCCGAGCGCGCCCCAGTTCAGGCCCCTTGCGTTCCAGCGATTCCAGGCGCCTCCGTGGAATTCGTCCCGGCTGGAATAGACAAGCTGCCTGCTCCAGTAGGCACCATTGCCCCAGCCAGACAGGTAGAAGCGGGTCACATCCGTGCCTTCTTCCCAGAAGGGCAAGACGGAGAAAATAAAGAGCGACATCATCATTTCTTG
>CBFGJU010000223.1:0-2411 GCA_965649155.1 Caldifarciminota bacterium
TTCCCTTTTGGATCAGGGCCCCTGTCCTCATTAGCGAGGTCTATCCGGCGACCCGGTTTTCCATTCGGACGGCGAAATTGCTCCCCGCTGGGAGGTCTACGCCCTTTCTTTATCAACCTTTCCCTCCTCTATGGCTTTCTTGTGAGAGACTATGCTCCCTTTCTTTGAAACCTTGAGAAGCCTCACGGGTATCTCCCCGCCCAGCATTTCGCGGGCCTCGTTCTCTGTTATGGTAGTGTGAGATGAGGGCAAGAAGGCCTTTATGCCCATTATGTCAACCAGGAGACCGCCCTTCACGACGCTCCTCAGGGTCGCGTTGATCACCTGCCCCGTGTTCATCGCTTGTTTCAGGGTATCAAGGGTCTTTTCAACCTCCCGGCTGTCCCGGACAGGTCTCAGCTTTATCTCCTTGCTGACATAGTCGGCCACGGTTATCCTGGCCTCTGTCTCGTGGCCCTCTGATAGCTCTCGGTCGTAGCAGTGAAGGAATCCGGTCAGGCCCCAGGGCAGTTCAACCATGTATCCGCCCCGGACCGGCTTCATGACCTGAACCTTTATTACCTGGCCCTGGTCCTTGGCCGCGAAGACCTCACCCCAGAGCTGCGCTCTTCTCATTATGGACTCGGGGGAACGGCTTTCTGGTTTCGTTGACATCAGAGTTCCTCCGCGTATTTGCTCGCAAAGGCCCCTGCTACCGCGACGGCTCCCTCCCCAAGCGGGCAGAAGCACTTTCCGCGCATGCCATCAAGGACATGGTTTATGAGATCAACCTTCCCGTTCTTCTTTCCCGTTTCTATGTCCCTGAATATCCTAGCCAGCCATGTGGAGCCTTCCCTGCAAGGGGTGCACTTGCCGCAGGACTCGTGCGCCAGGAACTCAAGCGACCTCCTGGCTACCGCGGCAACCGGAACCGCGTTATTGACGACTATCACCGCGCCTGAACCTAGCAGGGAGCCGGCCTTCTGAATGTCCTCGTATGTCAGCTTGACATCCAGCTCGTCCGGCCTCAGGATAGGGGTTGAAAGTCCTCCGGGTATCACTCCAACAAGCTTCCCGTTAACGCCCCCCGCGCAGTCCTCAACCAGCTCGCGCAGGGTCATGTCCCCGAACCTGAGCTCGTAGACCCCCGGCTTCTTGACCCCACCGGAGACCGTGAAAATCTTTGTCCCCGCGCTGTCCTTGGTTCCCATTGATCTATACCATTCCGGGCCTTTGCCTATGATAAAAGGAACATTGGAAAGGGTCTCCACATTGTTGACCACTGTAGGCATCCCATAGACGCCGTGCGAAACCGGGTATGGCGGCCTCAGCCTGGGGTGGCCCCTTTTCCCCTCAAGGGATTCTATGAGAGCGGTTTCCTCCCCGCATATGTATGCCCCCCCACCGCCATAGACCTGCACGCGGAATGAGAAATCGCTTCCCATTATCCTCTCGCCAAGGTAGCCCTCCTTCTCAGCCTCGGCAATAGCGGCGCGCAGGATTCCCTGCGCTCCCGGATACTCTGCCCTTACATATATGAACCCCTGATGAGCGTTTATGGCTTTGGCGGCTATGAGCATACCCTCAAGGAGGAGATGCGGGTATTTCTCCACTATCTCCCTGTCCTTGAATGTTCCTGGTTCGCCCTCGTCGCAGTTCGCAACCACGAACCGCGGCCTCGGGTCCTCCTTTGGCACGAAATCCCACTTCAGGCCGGTCGGGAACGCCGCGCCGCCCCTGCCCCTGAGGCCCGAGGCCTTTACCGAGTCTATTATTTCCTGGGGCTTCATGCCCAAGGCCTTCCTCGCGGCCTGGTAGCCTCCGTGGTCAAGGTAGAACCTCAGGCTCGTTGAGTCCTTCTTCCCCACATGTTCCAGGATTATCCGCGTTTCAGGCATTTCCGGCCTCCTTTCTTAGCTTTTCCAGCAGTTGACTCAGCTTTTCCCTGGTGTTCAATGGCCCAATCCTTTCGCCATTAAGCAGAACTGCCGGCGCGAGGTCGCAGGCCCCGATGCACTCGGCCTCCTCGTATGAGAAAAGCCCGTCCGCGGTGGGCTTTCCGGGTTCCGTGCCCAGGAGTTCCTTCATCCACCCGAACAGATCATATGCCCCGCATATCATGCATGAGAGGTTTGTGCATACGAGGAAGTGAAACTTTCCAACGCTCTCTCGTTTTATCAGGTGATAAAACGACGCGACGGACTCAACATGCTCCGGCATTGTCCCAATCTCATCAGCTATGGCGACCGCGGCCTCGCGGGTCAACGCACCGAAACGGGCCTCTGCCTCGTGTATGGCAGGGATGAGAGCGCTCGCGCCTGTGGGAAACTCGGCCTTAAGCGCGCGTATCTTTTCCTTGAAACCGTTCATCTGTCCACCTCCCCGAGGACAACATCAAGTGTCCCTATGAGGGTTATCACATCCGCAATGAG
>CBFGJU010000224.1:0-2404 GCA_965649155.1 Caldifarciminota bacterium
GCATCTTATTATAGTCCCGGCTGGGTAAAGCAAAAACACCTCCCGTTGAGCCATCCACCACCCCTCATGCCATGGGGGTATTGTGAGAATCAGAAACGAGCACATCTGGGGAAGCGATACTTTCCGCCATCAATATTTGAAACTTAACACGCCAGGGCCTTAAAATTTGCAGGACACGGAGAGAACAAGATGAGGTTTTACATCACCCTTACATCGCTGATTCTGGCCCTGTCGTGCACTCCGGGCCCGAAGGAACCAACGAGGATCAAACTGCCGCCAGATGTAGCCAGGGACTCGGCCAAGGTCTGGTATTCCATAGGCAAGGACTACCTGATAAACAAGGATAACCCTGACAAGGCCATAGAGAACTTCCAGCGCGCCCTGATCTACGACTCATCTTTCACGGACATATATGTTGACCTGGGCTGGGCCTACATCCAGAAGGGAATAGCGGATTCCGCCGAGATGGCCTATCAGGCAATAGCCCAGATAGACCCGAAGGACACCCGCGGATGGCAGGGCCTGGGTTTCATGTATGGCATAGTCAAGAAGGACATAGAGCAGGCCAGCGCTTATTACCACAAGGCCCTTGAGCTTGACCCGAACAACAACGACGCGAGGTTCGGCCTTGCAAAGGTCTATGAGCAGGCTGGAAGGAAGGCTGAGGCGGATTCAATCTACCGGAACGCCCTTTCCAACGATCCGGCCAACCCGGCCCTGAACAGGGCATACGGCCTGTTTCTGGTTGAGAGGGGAGACCACAAGGGGGCAATCCCCTACCTGGAGAAGGCCTACGAGACCGTCAAGGACAACGAGGAGCTAAACGCCAAACTGCTGGAAAGCTACATGAAGGTTGGAGGAAAGGATAACCTGAAAAAGGCCCTTGAACACTCCAACTGGCTCATTGCAAACGACTCCACGAAATACATTCTCTACATCCAGAGAGGGGACATATACGCTGGCCTTGGAAAGAAGAAAGAAGCTGAGGCTGACTATACGAAAGCGTGCATCCTGGCCGATTCGGTGGCCTCGGTCTACATGAAAAAAGCGGTCTTCCTCGCGGAACAGAAGCGCTATGGCGAGGCGTCAAAGCTGATAAACACGGCCCTCAAGTGCCCGGACGCGGACAGGCCAGAGATAAAGGGGCCAGCCTATGCAATGCTCGGGGATATAAACCTGAACGACGCGGAGGCCCTCCGCGGCAAGAAGAAGTATAAGGAATCCCTTGATTACTACGACGCGGCACTGAGCTACTACAACATGGCAATAGGAACGGGAGATTCCAGGTGGGTGGGATACGCTTCAAAACAGAAGGAAAGAGCGGAGCAACTCCGGCTCAAGGCATGGAGGAAATACCAGGGAATAGACTGAAGAGGAGGGTTGTTCTCCTTCTTAACGGGAGCTACGAACCCCTGAATGTCTGTAGCCTCAGAAGGGGAATAGAGCTTCTCTACCTGGGGAAAGCGGAGCTGGTCCACAGCTACGACGGCAAGGTGATAAGGGGCGAGCGGACAGTGATGCCGCGGCCATCGGTCATAAGGCTGAGATATTTTGTAAGGGTGAGGAGGGGGGAGCTCCCCCTGACGAAGAGGAACATCCTGAGAAGGGATGGCCACATCTGCCAGTATTGCGGGGCAAAGGGTGAGGTGATGACCGTGGACCACATCGTTCCCAGGTCGCAGGGCGGGAAGGACGAGTGGGAAAACCTGGTCTGCGCGTGCTTCTCCTGCAACCACCTCAAGGGCGAGAGGACGCCCGAACAGGCCGGAATGCGACTGGCGAGACAGCCGCGCAAACCCTCCCACATACACCTCCTTCTGGCGCAGATACCCATCCCTGACAGCAGGTGGAAATCCTATCTTTTCTTGTAGGCCTCTGGTTCTACGGGCTTGTGGTGGATGGAGATGGCCCGCGGTCCCTGGAATACGGCGACCTTTTGGCCAGGCAGTTGACCTCCGGCCTGGTTGATACCCTTTCGGAAAGGGCGTTGGATTGGTGCGCGGAGAGGGGATTTCCCCTGGCAAGGGCGCAGATAAGCTCTGTTGAGGCGAGAGGAGACAGCGCTTTCATCTGGATGAGGGTGGAGAGGGGAACCCTGGTCATAGTGAGGGACATCAGCGTTGATGGCAGGGGGGGATCCAACGCGCTCAGACGCTGTTTTTCTGGATTGCTTGGCCTTCCCTATTCTCCTCAGAAAACAGCGGATGCGCTCAGCGTAGCAAGGGATTTCGGATTCGGTGAGTTCAGGTTATCCGGTTTTTCACTTGGAGAAAGGGGATTTGTAATGGCGCTTGAGAAAACCGGGGGCCTTTCCGTCTCAATCCTGGGTTCAGGATCATATGACCCCTCAGACGGGAACGCGTTTGGGTTCCTGGAGCTTGTCGCACCCAACATATCCGGGACC
>CBFGJU010000225.1:0-2400 GCA_965649155.1 Caldifarciminota bacterium
CAAATCTAAGTTAAGTCCCTGGGTCAGCTGGGGTTCTGAGCTTTCACGATCACAGCAAGGTTTTGGATTGGATCAAGGGTGGGTCAGGGCAATCGCGTGAAATCAGGAGTGAGTCCTCCAACAAATCATCCGGGAAGAGAGGAACAAAAGCTAGCCGCGGAAACCCGCGCGAAAAATGTTCGCGTTCGGGGAACAGGCTGGCCGACGCAGTGGACAGCGAGGAGGCAAACCAAAACAAGAAAATCGTGGAAATCCTCTCCGGACAACGATCCAAAAATCGTCTGGTTTTACCACTTGACAAAAGAAGGCTCTGCAAATAGGCCATTCGTGTGAACAAAATAAAAACTTTGGAGGTGAAAAATGAAAGGGCTAATGATAATCCTGGCTTCCTCTTCCGGGCAGATAACATACACTGCCCGGATGGACCCTGGGATGGTCTCACTTGAAAAAAAGGGCGAGACCAGCCTTATCAGATACGAGGGGGCTTTCCCCGGAAGGGACATCGGCGAGCCGGCCATACCTGTCATAGAGAGGTTCTTCCTCCTTCCGCCCGGCGCGAGCGTGGATAGCGTTGTGGTTGAGGATGTCCAGGGATTCGTCGTGGCAACAGGAATCAGAGTGGGGACGCTTCAGTGGCCAAGGATACCGGATCTGCCCGCGCCGGACAGCGTCGGGCCAAAGATAAAAAGCGGGAAATTCCCGCAGGCGCCAGCGGAGCTCGGTTACCTCGGGGACATGCGAGGAGCGAGGATAGCGATTATCAGACTGTTTCCGATGTCCTACGACCTGGACAGGAAAGAGCTCTGGTTCAACCAGGAGTTCAGGATAAAGATATACTACACCGTGGGAACGGGGAGGTCTGACAGACTGAGCGAACCGTGGGCCGCTTTCATAAACAACCTCGTTGAAAACCCAGGGGTTCCACCGGCTCCTGTCTGGGGAACGGACTACATCATCATCACCTCCGAAAAACTGGCCGGGTGCTTTGGAAGACTCGCGGAGTGGAGAAAAAACAAGGGAATGAGGAGCGAGATCTTCACCGTGGAGTGGATAACCTCGGTCTATCCTGGGATTGACCGGCAGGAGAAGATAAGGAACTTCATAAAGGATGCCTATGAGCGCTGGGGAGTATCCTTTGTGCTGATAGGAGGAGATCAGTATGCGGTGCCGATGCGAATGGCATATCAACCCAACGGCTACCCTCAGTATGGCGATAGCGTGCCAACCGACCTATACTATGCCTGCCTTGATGGGAACTGGAACCCTGACGGAGATCAGCACTGGGGCGAGTGGCCGGACACGGTTGACTTTCTGCCGGATGTTTTCGTGGCAAGACTTCCGGTCAGCAGTATCTCCGAGGCCGAGGCTTATATTGATAAGATAATAAGATACGAGACAGAAGGGCCTGACTATCCGGCGAGGGCAGTCGTGCACGCCGCGGACCTCTTTTCCTCAGGGGACGGGATCTATTACGGAAGGAGGGTAGCCAAGCGATTCCCTACAGGCTTCAAGGTTGACACCCTCTACGAAGCGAACATAGGCCATGACATAACCCCGGAGGAGATAGCGGACACCCTTAAACATGGTCCTGGCTACCTGTTCATGATAGGTCACGGCAACTGGTGGCGGATACAGATTGACAGGAGCACGGGCGCAACCCTTGATCTTGAACACTCCAGGAGCCTCGGCAACTCTGTTGGCTTCTTTGATGTTATAATCTCCTGTCACGGCAACAGCGTCTACGAGTCATCCGTTGGAAAGGCTATGGTCCTCAACTCCTCTGGCGGATCAATAGCCAGTCTCGGCTCAGGAAAGCTTGACTTCGCTGACTACGGGATACTGGTTGCCGAGAGCGTGTTCGTGAATATCTTCAAATATGGGCTTTACCATGCGGGCCAGGCTGACCTGACTGCCAGGAGCACCTGGGTAGGGATGGCAACCTCAAGCCCCCTTGCCAGGCACCTCCTCATGGCATACAACCTCATGGGTGATCCTGCCACGGAGCTCTGGACAGGGATTCCGGGGACCCTTGAAGTCCAGCACGACTCCATGGTGGAGGGGAAGTTCACGGTCCAGGTGACTCACAACGGCAATCCGTTAAATGGCGCCACAGTGACTCTCATAGAGCCCGGAAACCACCTGGTAAAGCTGACCAGTGCCCATGGCATAGCCAGCTTTGAAAACACAGGAATATCATCGGATAGCATCACCCTTAGTGTGACAAAACACGACTTCAAACCATTCGTGGCTCGCGTCCCCGTGAGACGCTACGGAGCCATGCTTGAGGCAGAGTTATCGCCCCATCCGCCCGGAACCCTGCCGCAGGCTGGAGACACCTTCCAGCTTAGCCTTAGGATCAGAAACAACGGCGTCAGGGCCACGGGCCCGCTGACATGCAGG
>CBFGJU010000226.1:0-2372 GCA_965649155.1 Caldifarciminota bacterium
GAAACGCGTTCTTGATTCCCCTGGCCTCAAGGCCAGAGCAGACTATTCCCCAAGCGCCCGCCTCGCTCGCCCAGCCAGCCATTTCTCCGGCCGCGAGGCTTGGGTTGGTTCCCAGTCTTGCCATCTGCTCAGGGCTGATACTGGTCAGCACCGTGACCACTACGAGCCTGGTTCTCTCGCCAACTGCCCTTTTTGCCTCGGCTATCATGTCCGGACCGCCCCATCCGTGGATGGTCAGTAGCTCCGCACCCAGCTCTGCCGCGGCCCCGGCGCTCTCCGCGACGACCGAGGGTATGTCACACAGCTTCAGGTCAAGGAATACCCTGGCCCCGCGATCCCTGAACTCCTTCACCGCGGCCGGCCCATGCCTGACAAAGATCGGCAGTCCTATCTTGAAGAGGTCGTGTATTGGCAGGAGTTCCTCGGCCCACGAGAGGGCTTTTGCCATATCCGAGGTGTTAAGGGCTATTGCCAGATCAGGAACTCGCTTGTTATTTCTCATGCAGTCCGAAATTTTAATCCAGAGAGCCGGAAGGGTTCAACCAACCCATTCCCCCTCTGCCCTTGCCCTTCTCTCAAGCGCGGCCTTGATTTTCGGGTCAGATAGCGGATCTCCCTCCCGTAGCCATTTCCCCGCGTCGTCCCTCGCGGCAGATATTATCTTTATATCCCTGGCCAGGTTGGCTATTCTGAACTCCGGGACCCCGTGCTGGCGAGTTCCCATGAGTTCCCCAGGCCCCCTGAGCCTGAGGTCCTCCTCGGCTATCCTGAACCCGTCATCTGTCTCGCACATCACCTTCATCCGGGCCTCCGCATCCTCGGAAATGTGCGAGGGGGTCAGCAGGATGCAATAGGCTGTTTCCTCGGAACGGTTTATCCTACCACGGAGCTGGTGGAGTTGAGCGAGGCCGAACCTCTCCGCGTGCTCAATCACCATCCTGGTTGCCCGGGGAACATCAACACCCACTTCTATGACCGTCGTTGAGACCAGGATATGAATGTTCCCGCGCCTGAACCCCTCCATTATTGCCCTGCGCTTTTCCGACGGGATCCTCCCGTGGATGAGTGCCAGTTTTATCTCACCGGGCGCGATTTCCGCGAGCTCCTTGTATAGCTCCTCTGCCGCGGCAACCTCCAGCTTGTCGCTCTTTTCAATGAGAGGCGCGACCACATAGGCCTGTCTTCCGGCCATGGCTTCCCCGAACAACCACTTGTAGACATCCTTGCGCTGGCCCTGCTTTACCCACTTTGTTTTCACCGGGCCGCGTCCTGGTGGCTTTTCGTCCATGGTTGATATGTCCAGATTGCCGTAGAGCGTCAAAGCCAGGGTCCTGGGGATCGGCGTCGCTGTCATTACCAGGAAGTGTGGAAATTCACCGCCTGCTTTGCCCTTTTCAACCAGAAGTGCCCTCTGCGCGACCCCGAACCTGTGCTGTTCGTCAACTATGACCAGGGCCAGGTTTTTGAACCTGACATCCTCCGTTATGAGCGCGTGCGTCCCGACCACGACATTTGCACTGCCGGTCTCCACCAGCGCCAGGTTCTCCGCCCTCTTCTTTTTCGTGAGGCTTGATTCCAGGAGGACAACCCTTACCCCCAGAGGTTCCAGGTAGTTCGCGAACACGGAGTATGTCTGTTCCGCGAGGATTTCCGTCGGCGACATCACCGCGGCCTGGAACCCGGACTCAGTCGCTCTCAGGGCCGCGTGCGCGGCCACGACCGTTTTCCCTGAGCCGACATCACCCTGCAAAAGCCTGTGCATTGGTGTGCCAGATACCAGGTCCTCCTCTATGTCAGCGATTGCCTTCTCCTGCGCGCGCGTCAACCTGAAACCGAGGCTCTGTCTGAATCTTTCCGAGAGCTCGCCCGGCGGCGAGAACCTCGGCCCGCGCTCCTTTTCAACCGAGACCTGGCCGAGGAACCTCAGGAAAAACATGATGAGTTCCTCGTATGCCAGGGTTTGCCGGGCGGCTTCGGCCTTCTCCAGGCTCTCCGGGAAGTGAACCTGTGAGAGGGCTTCCCCTCTGTTCATCAGCCTCCTCCGGTTTCGCAATCTCTCTGGCAGAATATCATCTATTTTTCCGCGGAGGCCATCTATGGCGTTCTGTATGGCAAGTCGGATGTGTCTCGCGGAGAGGCCCTCTGTGAGCTTGTATATGGGCAGGATCCTCCCCGCGACAAGCGAGCGCTCTACCCCAGCGTCCCCGGAGAAGGACTCGTATTCCGGGTGAAAGACGCTCATTGTCCCGCCCCTGCCACGGTATACCTTTCCCCAGAAAAGGAGCGTCGTCCCTACCCTGATGTTCTTCGCCATGTAGGGCGCGTTCCTCCAGACCAGCTCCATCACCCCTGTCCCATCCGATACAACCGCG
>CBFGJU010000227.1:0-2045 GCA_965649155.1 Caldifarciminota bacterium
TCTCGTAGAACGCGGCGAGCTTTGAAGACAGGTATGTCGGATAACCCTCCTCTCCTGGCATCTCCTCAAGCCGCGAGCTCATCTCTCTGAGGGCCTCTGCCCATCGGGATGTTGAGTCCGCCAGTAGCAAAACATCGTATCCCATGTCCCTGTAATACTCGGCCATGGTTATGCCGGTATATATTGAAGCCTCGCGAGCCGCGACAGGCATGTTTGAGGTGTTGACGACCAGTATTGTCCTGTCCATGAGGGGCGCGCCGGGCCTGGTCGGGTCCTCAAGCTCCGGGAACTCAGCGAGAACCTCCGTCATCTCGTTCCCGCGCTCGCCACAGCCTATGTAAATAACCACATCAACGCGCGCGAACTTGGCGAGGGTTTGCTCGGTGACGGTCTTTCCGGTTCCGAACCCCCCTGGTATAGCCGCGTTCCCGCCCAGGGCAATGGGGAAGAAGAAATCCAGGACGCGCTGACCCGTTATCAATGGCACCTCCGGCAGTAGCTTCTTTTCAGCTGGTCTCGCTATGCGGACAGGCCACCGGTGCGCCATCTTGACCTCGTATTCCTTGCCCCCGTCGTCCCTGAGAACCGCTATGGTATCGTATATCCTGTGCTTTCCGGATGATATTCTCACCACCGTGAACTTCTCGTCCATGTCTGCCTGGGTCAGGTGGAACCTTCCCTTCAGGGATGGCGGAACCATGACCCTGTGGATTATACTCCTTGTTTCCTGGACCTCGCCCAGCACATCCCCCAGCTCAACCCTCTCCCCTTCCTTCACCGTGGGGACGAAATCCCATTCCTTTTCTGGGTCCAGCGCGGGGACATCAATTCCCCTGGTGACCCAGTCCCCTGCTTTGGTCTTTATGAGCTCCAGGGGACGCTGAACCCCATCAAAAGCCGTGGCCAGGAGGCCGGGCCCCAGCTCCACGGAGAGCGCTTGGCCCGTGCGTTCTATTGGTTCCCCGACAAAAAGGCCGGATGTGTCCTCGTAGACCTGGATGAAGCCGGTATCACCGGAAAGCCTTATCACTTCACCCACGAGCTTTTCCTTTCCAACCTTGACTATCTCGTTCATCTGGACTCCCCTGAGGCCGTCTCCGACCACCAGTGAGCCCGCTATCCTCGCTATCTCAGCCATGGCGAATATTTTAGAGCGGGGAGATGGGCGGGTTCAAGGATGGTTCCCACCGCAATTCTCAGGGGTTTCCCCTTATAAGGGCGACCGCACGGGGTTACCCCTAGAGCTTCACCCTGACCCTGATAACCCTTATCAGGCCGCCTTCCTTCCAGCTGGTTCCCATGATGACCATCTCTTTGTTCGTGATGTAAATGTCCGAGACTGTTGTCCCCAGCTTGCCCGCCGCGGCTGGGTCAACGAAGGGCCCGGCCACGGCATTCCCGTCCAGGACTGCCCAGACCCCTATTTTGTCCCTGGCCAGATAGGCGAGGTGTTTGCCGTCCGGAGAAAACTTGAGATTCTTCGGGGCATATACCTGGTCAAATCCCTGCTGGGCCTTGCCGTCAAGCCAGACACGCTCCGTGTCCCTCTCTCTCGTTACCCAGGCAAGGTGTTGGCCATCCGGAGAGACAATGGGCGGGCTTATGGTAAGCGCTGTGTATGGTCCGTATTTCTTCTCGCCGCAGACCACATATGATTTGCCGCTTATTCGGTTTTCGGTGTAGGAGACCCCATTCGTTGAGACGCTTGGAGAATAGCCCAGAAGGGAATCATCCGAGAACACCATGCGCAGGGCCGGCTTTCCCCCCTTCTCGGTGATAGGTTTTCCGTTCTCATACAAAGCGGTCCCGTTATTCTCTGCCACGCAGTAATAAATGCTACCCCTGGGGCCCTTTACCGCGTATGCTATTGAGGGATAAGGCCCGAACATGCTGTCCCCTGTTGCGAACCAATCCCCGGTCTCTCGCTCGCACAGGAAAGCGGGTTTGCCTTCCGGGAGTCCCAAAAGGTAAAGAGCCCCGAACCATTCCGAGATGACCTCCCCGTTCCTCGCGAGGGCCTCCGCGCCTTTCCAATCGCTTCCTTT
>CBFGJU010000227.1:2055-2368 GCA_965649155.1 Caldifarciminota bacterium
TTCAGGAATATTTCCGTGCCTATCCACTGATATTTGAAGAGCAATTTGCCATCCCGAACCAGGCCGCAGGAATCCCCCTCTGTGAACCTGTAATAAAGGTGAGAAGATGATGAATCGTAGAACACCGGCCAGATGTAGTCATGGGGCCCGCCAACCTCCTTCCCGTCTGCCACGAGAACATAGCCCTTCCCCTTTCCCATGACCTTTGCCCAGTGTTTTCCGTCCGGCGAGACCACGAAGGCCATTGCTCCGACCCCGTATGGTCCGTAGAGTTCCCCTCCGACCCCGATATACGACTCTTTGTTTTCCTTTA
>CBFGJU010000228.1:0-2367 GCA_965649155.1 Caldifarciminota bacterium
CATGGCACACCTTACGCACAGGGAGAGCTTCTCCAGGACCAGGCCGCTAGCCCCCATGGACTTGAGCCAGCTTCTCATTGTGCTATATACTTTCTCAGAAGGTTTCATTAGAACCTCCTCCGGCCTCTTCTCTTCTTTGGGCCGGAGGAATATTTTTATCCATCCCGATGTCCCCGGGCCACTACGGCCCCAAGGGGTTCAGAGCTTCCGATTGTAGGACAAGGGTTTGGGAGGATGGGGGAGTGTGAGATCTCAGGCGCGCAAACAAGTTGATATCCGGAATTCCGTTACTTCCCAAGCTTTATTTCAACGACCTCACCCCTTGGCTCGGTTTCTTGGAACACCTGGCCCGTGAAACGGAAGACCGTGCAATCCGGATGCGTCCAGGTGTCCTTTGGCATTCCCGCCTTCATGCAGGTGTAGCCCAGGAACTCATCAACACCCCAACCGTTCTCAACGGGAACCTGTGGCAGGAGCAATCCAGCCCTTCCGGTTATGTATCTGACCAGGAGGCCGTGGACCCCTATCTTTATCCCCTTCTTTATCTCTTCGGGGGTTGTTCCCGGCACTGGTTCTGGCTGTGACAGGACAGTGACCTCAACTATTATCCTGTCCATCTCGTCGCCCGTGACCGGCGGAAAACGCGGATCTTTGAGCGCCGCGGCAAGCGCGGCGTTAATCAGCGCGTCCACCAGGGGCATGATGGGTTCGGGAAAACCTATGCAACCCCTGAGCCTCTCTTCTTCGTGGGTCTTGAGGGTGACGAAAACCCCCCTGTTCTCCCTGAAAGCCGCTGGCAGTGCCTGGTCGGGGGCAAAAGCCTCGCCTCTCAGCCTGGACTCTATGCCCTTCCTGGCCAGGCGAACCAATAGCTGACCCTCCTCCAATGAAAGGGGGTTCATGTTCCCTCCTACCTTAACGCGAGGTCAACAGCCGCCTTCTTTAAAACCCCTGTTTTTCTCTTATTTGGGGCTTATGGGCCTGTCTCCCTCCATGCCCTTTTTGTCCGTTGGCCTACTTGAACCCTCGTCTGCCTCAGGGGTCTCGGTTGTCTCAGCGGCGCTCTTGTATGGGGACAGGATGAACTTCTTGTAGAACGAGAGCTTCCCGCCCTCCATCTTGATTATGACGGTTGCCTTCGCGGCCGGCTCAAACTGCTTGCCGAACTCTATCTTGCCGGTGGCTCCCTCGTAAGCAACGAACTGCATCTGCTCCCTGAGCCCTTCCTTGGTCATGCTCTGGGCCTTGGACAGCGCGTTGTAGAGGATCATGTAGGTGTCGTAGCCAAGCGCGCTGAATGATGTGGGGTTCTCCGAGTATCTGGCTACATATCTGTCAACAAAGGGCTTGTCGTATGGGTCATCCGGAGAGAAGTGGGTCACGAAGTAGCATGTGCCGGGAACATCCCCGATCAGCGCGGGGAGTTTCTTGGAGTCCCAGCCGTCGCCGCCTATGATGACTCCCTTGTAGCCGGCCTTTCTCAGGGCAATGATGGCCTGGGTCGCGTCCTCGTAGTAGAGGGGAAGGAATATCCCGGTCTTCTCCTGCGAGGCCTTGAAGGACTTCAGTATTTCCTTGATGATGTTCTCGTCGCAGAGGGGTTCGCCGGGCTTGCGTATGACGGTCTTGACGACCTTTATGCCAGCGTCTCCAGCGAATCCGTTGAAGTTGGAGGCGAGCTCCTCGCTGTATGGGTTGCCGTCAAGCTCAATTATCGCAACCTCAGCGAGGCCGAGACCGTCCTTGCCAGCAAGGTGCGCCGCGGCCTGGCCTATGTGCTTGTTTGAGGCGCATGTCCGCCAGAGATAACTTGATCCCTCAATGACATTGTTGTATGTGGCTGATGGGCTGAGGGTTGGCAGGGACATGGCGTTGACCGTGGCCTTTATCGCCAGGGCATCCGTGCTGCTGACTGGCCCTATAACGGCTATCACGCCCTCGGCCTCAAGCTCCTTGAGTATCCCATCAAGCTTTGCCGGGTCGCCGGCATAGTCCTTCTCTATGATCTTGATGGTCACGCCCTGAAGTTTTCCGTCGGTCTCAGCGAGCCCCATATACACGCCGTTCAGGATGTCCCTGGCATAGCCAGAGAGCTCACCTGAAGCGCTCAGGGGCAAAACAACGCCTATCTTTACCTCCCGTGGCTTCTGTGGGCAACCGATGAGGCTCATGATACCCAGGAAACCCAATGCGCAGAGTCCTATCTTCTTCAACATCTTAAAAACCTCCTCGTTTTTTGGTTGAGAGGCAAATTATAGTGGCCTGTTTCAAGCGGTTTCAAGATTGTCTATGGTTAGATCTCAGTTTTGAGCGAACACGGTTCCTCACTGCTAAACCATTGCCTCGCCGGAGGCTTTTTGCGAGCGG
>CBFGJU010000229.1:0-2356 GCA_965649155.1 Caldifarciminota bacterium
AATCCGTCCCAGAAGATTTTTGTTCGTAGCGTTGGCGAGGGTTTCCTTCGGATTGAGAATCTCGGAACAATTAACCTGAATATCAGGATATATGACGCCGCGGGTCGCCTCTGGACAATTCACGAGGCATGTCCGGGGGTGAGCCTGGCCAGACTTCCGGGCCCTGGTTTTTACAGGCTGATCTGGGATGGGGGAGCAACAAGCGCGGTATCCACAAGATGAAAAAACACAAACTATCTTTGGGTCTGGCAATACTCCTCTGGAGCACATCCTTCCCCGTGATAAAATGGGCCCTTTACTCCACAAACCCCGGCCCCCTTCTCGCTTTCCGTTTCATCATGGCCGGCCTCGGCGCCATTTCCCTCTTCGCCATCTTGAGAAGGCCCTTTCCATGGCTGATACTCAGAAAGAAAGAGATGTGGGTCATGGCCCTATCAAACGCGATGGGCTTTGCCCTGCAGTTTTTCGGCCAGGACCTGACCACGGCCTCAAAGGCCGCGCTGTTCATAAACACCTATGTGATCTCGGTCGCGCTCGTAGCGCCTGTGTTTCTTAAGGAAAAGATAACGCCCCCGATCGCGCTGGGCGTCATACTGGGTTTTGCCGGCGCGGGCATGGTTTCAACAGGACTCAATCCCTCCTTCATGAGCCAGGGCAGTTTCCCGGGGGACATGATGTGCGTCGGCGCGGCCCTGGTCTATACCGTGTATATCGTTCTCTCAAAGAAGCTTGTTGACTCCGGTTGGGATGTTCTTGAAATAGCCTTCGGGACAATGCTCCTGACCGCGCCTCTTACCCTGCCATTCCTTTTCGTAGGCATTGGCTCTTTCGGCTGGATTACCGTGGGCGTCGGCGCATACCTTGGCATCTTTTGCTCCTTGATTCCCTTTATTTTATACATATACAGCCTCCAGGGCATATCCGCGACCGTCTCGTCCGTGATGTTCCTCGGAGAGGTTGTCCTCGCGGTCGTCTGGAGCTTGATCTTCCTCAGCGAAAGGCTTGGCCTGGCTGAGTGGCTCGGAGCTGGCCTGGTTATTTCGGCAATACTTTTGGTGGGGACGAAGGGGACGAGAAAGGAGCTGGCGCGCTGAAAATCGCCTGAAACACGGCCCGGATGTTGTTCGGGAGATGATTATTTCTGGAATTCGGGAATTTTTGCGCCGTTGATTGAGGGAGCTGTTCGGGTATTTATCTCCCGGCTACCAGCTAGCGTGGAAGGGCAGGAGATCGCCCTCCCTTGGCAAGACCCTTACCCTGACCTCCTTGCCACCCGCGAGCTCAATGGCCCTCTCAACCCATCCGGCTATGTTGTGCCTGTAAAGCTCCGGGAGCTCAGGACAGCCTGTCAGGCAGAACCGGACCGCGCTCGCACCATCAGGCGCGACCACGATCTTTCCGAAGTCATGATAGAAACCCCAGAGCGCGTTCGTCCTCTTTACTATGAAGATCGGGCTGGCAAAGAAGAAAAGTAGCCTGTGCGGGCCCCGTGCGGCCTTGTCCGCAGAGTATCTTCCGCTCTCTTTTGCTATGTTTGAGGGGTCAACGCCCAGTGCCTCTCCTATTCCTTCAATCACATTGCAAAACAAGGTAATGGGATACCACCCGTTGGATTGGGGGCTAATGGGCAGGCCCGATTTCAGAAATATCTCCCTCCACCTATCCCCCAGTTTCTCTTGGGTAAATGAGGCCAGCTCAACTATGTCGTAGCCCCTTACATTCATGCTCACCTCCCGGATGAGCGGGAAATTATAAACCATCAGATGGGCTGGTGCAAGTTGCGCACGCTCGTGCAATTGCGGTAAAATTTTCGCCCCGGGGCCGTAGCTCAGCTGGGAGAGCGCTGGAATCGCACTCCAGAGGCCAGGGGTTCAAATCCCCTCGGCTCCACTTTGCGGCGGTAGCTCAGTTGGTAGAGCATCAGCTTCCCAAGCTGAGGGTCGCGGGTTCAAATCCCGTCCGCCGCTTATCGTGTTCTCCGGAGGACTATGGGAGTCCTGTTCCTTCTTTTCGCCGCACAGAAACCCTCCACGGATCTGGAATTCCTGGAGACAGACCTGAAAAGCTCGCTTTCCGGCCTCCCCTGGACCCAGCTCCCGGAAACGGTCTCCGTTATTGCTGAGACTTCAAAGGACCCGTGGTCCTGGTTCGTGGAAGAGTGTCTGTTTGTCGTGGCGAAGGAATCAGGCAAAGAGGTCATTCGGGGCCGAACCTATGGCACGGTCATAAGCTACAGGGTTGGCGACATGAGAATCTCATACACCAGCCAGAAGGGGTTCTTCCCCTGGTCCGGCAAAAAACTGATCAGGGAATCTCGGTTCCGAATATACCTTACAGCGACCGGCCCGGACTCGGT
>CBFGJU010000230.1:0-2349 GCA_965649155.1 Caldifarciminota bacterium
TGCCAGGGTTTGGAGCGATCTGCGCGCCGAAATCTATCCTCGCTCTGCCTTCCCCTGCCCCCTGGATGTGGTAAAACTCCACCATGACCGGTTGCCAGGTCAAGACGAGCTCCACTGAATCCGAGAAGCCTATGCTTGTCGGATTTCCCAGGTAATCGTATAGCGTTGCGGACTGCGTTCCTGGAGGCACCTGGACCCTTATCGTATCGGTTATCCCTGAGTCAGCCCAGGCTGACATCAGGGTGTAGTTGGGTAGGCTATCTGAGGTGAACCAGAAAAGGTAAGAATGGGAGATGGTGTCCGATCTGGCAAACCCGAAACCGGTCTCCTCGTTTATCTTCCCGGCTATGAACGCGAATGAGGTCTTGGCCTCGCGAGGATAAAGCGTGTCCGGCTCCCACCCGTCTCCTTCCTCGTTGTAAAGGGGCACGAAGAAATTCACCCCGAGGTTGTTGCGGTTAATCATGGGTGAGTAGCAGACCCATTCAACCCCGGATGAGAAAGCGTTGATCACCTTCTTCCATGTCCGGGCCGCATCATCAGGCTCAGGTATCGTGGGATACGCCCTTTTGTCTATGTGGCCCAGCTCTGTCCACCACTGGGGCCTGATATAACCATAATTGGCCATCCACCTCTTCTCGTAGTTTATCAGGACAGGGCTGGTCTCCCAATTCTCGTAGTCGTGGAAGCCGCGCTTGTCGTAGAACGAGGAGTCGTCAAACGAATACTCTACGAAATCTATAACCCACCTTATGGTGTCGTTGTTGTTGAGTCGATCCCGGATGTAACCCCAGCCAACGGGCCAGGGGGCCTGATATCTCAGGTGGGAGTTGAAGAATTCGGTGATGACCGAGGTGTCAACTCCGGAGTCAATCATCTCCTCTATTACCGCCCATGCTATCCCGTATCCGGTGAACGATGGACCGATTATCACAGCGTTCGGGTTCGCGTCCCTGACTGCTTGGACAAACGAGGGCACGAAATAGTCAAAATATTCCTCCCTGGTCCCATACCAGTATCCCCAGTCAGGCTCGGCCTGGGTCTCATAGTATCTGACCTCTGGCAGGAATTCCCCTGGATTCTCCGGGTCGGGCGTGTTCCCGTCATACCGGGAGACGACCGCGTAGACGAAGTTATACCAGTCGTCGTAGTCCAGTGGAGGGAAAGACGCGCTCTTGAAGTTTCCCTGTGGGCCGAGCCGGGGTTCATATGTGCTGTCAATCCACTTGCAGGGATGGTATGAACCGTATTCGGCAGGCCCTCCGGTCCTTATCGTGAGCATGATGTTGAACCCCGAGGAATCAGCCCACCTTATCCAGTCATCCTGGTTGTCCCAGACAAAGCTATCAAGTGATGTCGGCTGTATCTCGCCCCAGAGCGCGCCCCCGTCGCCTGCCCACATCCTGACCCACTTCGCGCCCGTTGAGCGAACCGAGTCCGCGTAGTGCCTGTGCCCGCCCATCGCATACGGGTTGGCTTCTATCTCAGGTATAAAAGCCAAAAGCAAAAGTTCCAGCATACCAAAATTATATAGTGAAGGCAGGCTTCCGTGTCTGCCCTCTAATAAACCGAGCTCCGGTCAGACCTGACCACTGCCCGGATCGTCTCCTTGCCCCTTGAGATAAAATACACCCCCGGTGGCAGTTTGACTTCCGCATAACCCAGCTCCCCCGGCAGTGCCGCCATCTCCCGACCCAGGACATCGTAGATAAAAACATCCTGAGGCCCCTTTGACCAGCTCAGTTTCAGGAGGCCGGGGGTTGGGTTGGGGAAGAGCCGGAGATAATCGGTTTTTTCACCGGATTCGGACGTGCCCAGAGAGTAGAGGTATATATCCTGTTCCAAGTGCACGAAGTTATAAGGTATATCAAGGCTGTCCATGAACCAATCGCCGTAACCATCGTGCCGGACATAGACGCGGGCATACGCGGGCGCAACACCAACCTTGACCAGGTAACTGCCATCCGGCTGGGATTCGGTGTGAGCCGTATCGTAATTGGGTGAGGAACACCCGAGGTCAATGCCGAAATCTATCTGCGCCCCCCAATTGGTTCGCCTGTTTCCCCGTCATAGACATGGCCCCCGATGATGTTTGTATCCGCGTCCATGTCGTCGTTTCTTGCGCCAGGTGTGGGTGTAGCGTCGTAATACCACCAGTGCCCATAACGCGAGGCGCTCTGTCCCGGAGTGGGCGTCCTGGCTCTTGTCCCGCACGCGCGTTCGTTTGGAGAGTAATCTAGCCAGCCATAAGTCCCTTCGGGGCCCACCATCCGGATGAACCCCGCGGAATCAGGGAGGGAGATGGGGACTTCCAGTAGCGAGGTATCCAGAACGAATGGCACATCCCCT
>CBFGJU010000231.1:0-2345 GCA_965649155.1 Caldifarciminota bacterium
CCGCGAGGGGTGGATCCCTGAACTGGGGCGAGTATATTGACCTGTAGACCGCGTATCCCGCGAAATCCAGATTTCCAGAGACCGGGTCAGGGGTTATCTCCGCCCTCCTGTCCCAGACCAGCTTTATGCCATCAGGGTTCGCCGTGTAGGACAGGAACGGTGAAACGGGGGGCACGGGTATCTGCCAGTGCGGAGATTCGTTCGGACCGGCCGGGTGTGCGGGGTCGTAGCCCGAACCAGTGTAGTAGGCTATAAGTCCTATGTCCACCAGGTTCCGTAGCCCCGGCATCCATTCCCCGCCGCGCCAGTAGTTGTCGTTTCCGCCGGAGAGTCCCATACCGACAGCGCCTATCCAGACGATGGATATGGTGTCTCCACTCGCTATGGTAAAGGGGCCATAGGAGTTGACGAACCTGTAGTCAAACTCCTTCGCGCCCAGATCGTAGGGCATGGGAGCGAACCTGTAGCCGCCGGTTGAGTTGTGATTTCCGCTTAGATACTGGTAACGGGACTCGTCCGTCGGCGGGTCAGACTCCCAGTTCCACCACTGGTGAGCGAAAGCCCTGGTTATCCTGAAGCTGGGGTCTCCTGGGTCAGTGCTGTCTGTCGGGGTTCCGCTGGTGTAAATGGCGGCCTTGCCGATGTAGCCAGAGCAAACGCCGCCCTCGCCGACATCCTCGTTGGGGTCGGCCGGGTTCTCGGAATCCCATATGTAGGACAGGTTCCTGGGCAGGAGGTAGTAGTAATAATATGTTCCAGAGCCGTCGGGCCTCTCATATGAGAAAGAGTCCGGCATGATGCCGCCGTTGTGGGCGTCGGCCCAGGCCTTGGTTATCGCCTTCTCCGCTTCCTCGTCTCCCCAGATGATGTAGCCATCTGGGATGCCGTCCGAGCCCTCAAGGGTGGTGTCGGAGAGGATGCAGAAAGAGTCCTGCTCAGAGGGGTTGTAGCTGAGGTTATCCCACTCGCCGAAGGTGTAGCCGTCAAACGCGACCAGGTCGTCTATGTGCGGGTCAGTGGGGTCAGCGCCGCAGTTGTCCGCGTCGTATACCCATGCCACATAGACATTTTTCAGTGGATCAGGCGCCCCGGCATCGTTTTGGCTCGCGTCGTAGGTTATCATGCACTCAAACGCGAAGAGGTCCCCGTATGGCTTGTGCGGCCAGGAAAGGACGCGCTCAATCACCTTCACGCCGAGGTGGCGGCCCGCGGTGTTGTTCTCGTTGTCCAGGAGGTCGTGGTATATTGCGGACACATCCAGAGCGGATTTTCCGGGACCGATGAAATAGAAGCCCCCGACCGTGTTCTCCGGTGAGGGGCACCATTCCCACTCCCCGTATTCGGTCTGGGTGACGAAGGTGTCCGGATCGCTCGTGCCGAACCAGAACTTGCCCTGCCACTGGTAATAGACATTTACCCCGGGCGCGGAGCCGGGCCAGGAGTAGGACGCTTTCAGTTCGTTCGGCGCGTCCCCGTTCTCGCCTCGGTTCCAGACGGAATTCCAGAGGTCGCCCTTGTCCATGACATACTCGGCCGCGTTAATGCAGGCCTTGCAGAAGGGGACATATTCGCCGGGATCAGGCTGGCCAACGGTCCTCGCGAGCGCCAGGCCGGAGACCAGCAAGAGAGCCATCAAAGCCTTTTTCATGAAAAACCTCCTTGTTTTACGGCTTCCAGAAGAACTGGATGCCTACTCTGGTTACCCTGCGGGCGTTGTAGACCGTCGGGTCCTTGACCTCACCCTCGGGGTCTCCAAAGTAGTAGAAATACTGGGAGTCGTTGAAGCCGGTGATATAGTGCTGGTTCCAGATGTTGTAGATGTCCGTGAAGACGCGGGCGTCCAGGTTCTTGAACCCGAAGTCCTTGTATAGCCTCATGTCCCAGTTGGAGTGGGGAGTCATGCGCAGGGTGTTCATCAGCTCCAGCGCGTCGCGTATGTCCCTTATGGGAGGCGACCAAGGGGAACCACTACCATATGTGTATATGGCAGACGCGCCGTAGCCAGAGGTGAACATGTTGACACCAAGGGGAACCGCCCAGGTGAAGATCATGCTCAGGCTGTGGCGCTCGTCCCAGTTCAGGTAGTGCTCCTCGGAGTAGGAAAGGGGCAGTCTCGCCCACGAGTAGGAGTAGGAGCTGAACGCGGACGAGAACGAACCCCTCGCGAGCTGGAAGGTGTAGTTCAGGTCATAGGAGAAGTAAGGGAGGAATCCTCCGGGCAGTTTTGAGAACTGGACCTCAAAGCCCCTTATGGAAGCGAAGTCCTGGTTGACAAAGGTGGTGTAGTTGCGTCCGGTCTCCAGGTCGTAGCGGACGGTCTGGACCAGGTCGGATATGTCCTTGTA
>CBFGJU010000232.1:0-2319 GCA_965649155.1 Caldifarciminota bacterium
ACAGCGCGGGGGTTGCCCTTGCGACCGGAGACCTCTTCTACTTCTGGGCTGATGAGTGCGGCATAGGCGCGCCCGGCTGGACGAACCTTGACCTCTTCGGCAAGATGGAAGTCCTCAGCGTTGCTGGCTACACGGTGACCGTCCGTTGCAGGTGGCAGACCGGGATATTCGCCCTCAGGTGGATGAAGTAACCTGGCAATCCAATGAAAACCAGGGGGCCTCGGAGGTCCCCTTTTTGATCCTGGTCTTGACAGTCCACGCATGAAGGGTTATAATTTATACCTTGATAACAAAAGGGGAGGCTTATAAATGTTAGGTTTAATAACCATCGTGATGGCGGCAAGGGAACTTGTTCCCGTTCCAACGCCGCTGACAGGGACAACCAAGGCTCTCCTCGCGCCCACCAACTACTTTCTCCTGAACGAGAACAACCCCGAATACTGGAAGGACGCGACCAACAGGGTAGTTGTTGGATACAGGGAAGGCGTGGACATAGAGGCCAAGATACCCGGCCTCGTTGCCAGAGGCGCGAGCTTCGTCCGCACGAGCAGGACCGGCGCGAACTTCGTGGTCATGGAACTGCCGGCCGCGGATCCGCTGACCATGAGCCCATACATCCACTCCGTGCTTGAGGACCCTGATGTCCTCTATGCGGAACCAGACATGATAGCCAGGATCCAGCGCGTTACCCCGAACGATCCCTATTTTGCGAACCAGTGGGGCCTCGCGGCTATAAATGTTGGGGACGCGTGGGACTGGACCATGGGCAACACGACCGTGGTAATCGCGATAATAGACCAGGGCGTCCAGTATGATCATCCGGATCTGGCCGCGCACTTCTTCGGATACATAGGTTACGATCAGGTCAACAACGATCCCGATCCCTATCCTACAGCCGTGGGGGAGGACCACGGGACCCACTGCGCTGGTGTAGCCGCGGGCGTGATAAACAACGGAACAGGCATAGCGGGGGTCTCCAATTCAAGGCTGATCTCAGAAAGGGTTTTGAATTCATCGGGTTCCGGCACCTACACGGATATAGCTGATGGCATAAGGGATGCCGCGGATCACGGCGCGCACATCCTTTCCATGAGCCTTGGAGGTTCAACCCCGAATTCAACCCTTGAGTCCGCATGCACCTACGCGTGGAACGCTGGGTGTCTCCTGGTGGCCGCATCAGGGAACACAGGGGGGGTTGGCATACTTTATCCCGCGCGCTACTCCACGGTTATGGCAATAGGCGCCATATCCCACGATGACGCTTATCCCACCTTTTCAACCAGAGGTCCGGAGCTTGAACTGTGCGCGCCCGGAGTCAACATCTTCTCAACCGTATATCCAAACGCATATGACTCCGTGAACTGGTCAGGCACATCCATGGCGACCCCGCATGTTTCGGGCGCGGCCGCGCTGGTGAAAGCACTCAATCCCGCGCTGACAAACAGCCAGATAAGGGCAATACTGGATTCTACGGCTACGGATGTCCGGTATCTCGGCCGGGATGACACCACGGGCTATGGCAAGGTCAATCCCTCGTGGGCTCTCAAGGTCGCTGACGGGATAAATCCGGATCCGGATTCCCTTCCTGGGGGCAGGGACTACTTCCAGACCCCCTACTACTACTTCCAACAGCAATATCGGGTGGAATACGAAGCGACCCAGGCCGTTCCCGAGACCGCCTGCGTCCTCAAGGAGATATGGATAGCCTGGTATAACTCCCAGACCAGCCAGAGGAGCAAGGATGTAACCTACTATCTCTGGGCCAACAATGTGAACAGGCCGGGCGCTGTAATGCGCTCCTGGCCTGTTACGGCTACCATCCCAGCGCAAACCGGGCAGTGGGTCATCCTTGATGTATCAGCGGAGAACATATCTTTCGGCAACGGCGCGAAGTTCTGGTTCGGACACTACGAGCCGGACACCACATTCCCGACCTCCCTGATAGACATCTACACCACATCAAACAATGTCTATTCAACCGATGGCGTCAACTGGGTTCACGACTACGACTACCTCCAGTTCGTTGTTGTCTCAAAGCCGGTCTCTGTCGGAACCAGGGAAGAGGCCATAGGTTCTGATGGCAGGCGCATGACCCTGAGCCTCTATGGCCCGGCGCCCAGCGTAACCAGAGACATGACCAAAGTCTCGTTCATGATCCCATACAACCAGTCCGGAAGCCTCTCTGTCTATGATGTCTCCGGAAGGGTAGCCTGGACAACGGGAAGGACGGAATTCAGGGCAGGCGTCAACACGATTGATGTGGACATGTCAGGTCTCGCGCCAGGAAACTACTTCGTGGTTCTCTCTTGCGAGAGCGGG
>CBFGJU010000233.1:0-8058 GCA_965649155.1 Caldifarciminota bacterium
CACCTACACCTATTATCTTTATCCGGAGGCGGGATCCGGCGGCTGGCAGACCGAGCTAACGGGTTCCTGGTCCTGGGATTTCTAGCTGGCCTGAACGAGCCGCGCCCTTATCTCTGGGAGAACGATTCTGAGAAGGACCTTCTCCAGGCTGGCGAAAACAGCTTTTCTCATTGGTTCTTCAAGCCCGTGTGGGTCTGGAATTCCAAGGGGTTTCGCGATCCTCGCGCGCGAAACACCGATGTCCTCAAGGAATTCCCTGTGGTAATTATCCATGGGAAAAATCATGTCTGCCCATCTGGCCAGGGACAAAACCTCATCCTCCGGCCACAGTGTTCCCGCGAACCGGGCCTCAACCCCATCAATACCCTGGGCCGTGAGCCACCTGGCCGCGGCGGGGCTTCTGTCAACGCCGCCGGTGCAGACGAAAAGAACCCTCAGGGAAGGGGAGACGACCCTGATCCCTGTCGCGGCTTCAATATCCAGAAGACCTGCCTGGCCCCTGCGAACGAGGACCAGGGGGACAGCCCTGGCGTCAATGATCGTTGAAGGGTCCCCACCGCCCGACTCGCCCTTCAGTGTTGGAATGTCCGGGAAATAGGCCTCAAGTTCCAGGTGGTTTCTGGCCGGTGCGAGGCCCGCTGGGTTCGCGCTGGTTGTGGCGAGGGGAAAATCCAGGTTGGCGAGAAGTCTGAGAGTCTCTCGGTGCCGTGGGATGCGGATTCCAATGCTCCCATCATCCGAGACCACACCGAGCCAGGAGACCCTGGATTCCAGGATGAGGGTCAGGGGCCCGGGAACGAATCCGGACTCAATCGTCTTCCTCGCGGCCTCGGTCAGGATAGCGTATTCGCTTATCCGGCCCGCGCTCTGCGGGAAAAGGGTGAGGGGTTTGCTTTCGTCGCGGCCCTTGATCTCTCTTAGCCTTCTGATGGCAGAGGGGTCATTCGCCCGTGCCGCGAGGCCCCACACGGTCTCGGTCGGGACGGCTATCACCGCGCCATCCGAGAGGAGATCCGCGGCCTCTTTCGCACTAATAACCAAGGTTTATCTCTATAACCTCGCCGACCTCAAGCAAGGGGACAAGCAGTTTTGAGCCGCTGGCCGAGAGGCTGAAATCAGCGGGGGTCGTGAGTCCCTGGGCAATGACCTCGGACCTGGCGGTAGCGAGATTGATCCTCAATATCTTCCCTGAGTCATAGCCCCCAGCATAGAGAAATCCCCTGGCCTCGTCAAGGCAAAGCCCATCTCCCCCGCCTATGTCTTCGGATGTGAAGACCAGTTCGGCATTGCCATCCCTGTATGCGTATATCCGGCCGGGGTTGGTGAAGGTTATCGCGTAGACAGTCCCGTCAGAGGCAACCGCGAGGCCGTTCGGCTTGTCAACCTTGAAAAGCGGCTCAACCTTGCCAAGGGTGGAAAGCCTGTAGACCCAGCCGCCGAATGTGTCCGAGACATACAGGTAGCCGGTCGCGTCCGTGGCCATGCCGTTAAGGAATTTCGGTTCGGTCGGAAAGGCGTTCGGTCCAACTATAAGGGAAACCGCTCCACCTTTCTCCAACCGCCATATCCTGTCAACATCTGCAACATATATCTTTCCGCGAGCCACAACCAGGCCCTTCGGGTCAGTAAGGTTCTTGACCACAGCCTCTTTTGAATTTCCGGAGACCTTCCATATGATCCCGTCCTTCATGCTGAACTCGCCAACATCCGAGACATAGACGCCATCATCGGTCTCGGCCGCGCTCTCCGGGTGGCCGAAACCCGTCCAAGCAAAAAGAAATACGATCCGGATCATGGTCAAATTATAATGCGGGACGCGTCCGTTTTGAAACAGGAGGCAGTCGCGCGAGGGCTTGATCCACCATGAACATGGCCTTTATATTTTGGACAGAACGAAATCTTGAACGGAGGCACGATGAAAAAGATACTCGGATTGGCAACGGCAGGCGGAGTGGCTATAGCCTTGTTGGCCTGCGGCGGAAAGTCAAAGGGCATTGAGTATAGCGATAGCTCCTTCGGTGTAACCGTGAAACTCCCCGGAGGCTGGAAGCAGGTTTCAAAAGAGACAGAGGACGAGCTCACGACCGTGGACTTCGAGAAGGGCGACCTGAGTGTAAGTCTGATGTATAGCGAGATTCCGGGCATAGAGGAATCCGGTCTCACCGGTGCTGACTTCATGGACATGATGATGGAGGAGTTCGCTGGCACGGACGCGACGCTTGAGACCGTGCACGAGGGTTCTGTTGTCGTGGCCGGAATCAAGGGCTACGAGAAGACCTTCAAGGGCATGATAGAGGGTTCCGAAGGAATAGCCAGGACAATAATGCTCCTTGATGGCGACAAGATGACCATCCTGATATTCGTCCACGAGGGCAAAAAGGAGTTCACATCCTCGGACAAAAGCGGCATGGACGAATTCATAAAAGGCATAAGCTTCTAACGAATCCTTCGTCAGACAACGATCCCCCGGAATCGGGGGATTTTTACTTCTTGGCACAAGAGGGTGGGTTTATTTTCTTCGCGAAAAATATCTGACCTCTCCCGTTCCACGAAACCTTTGTCCAACAGTGGGAATCTCCGGACACCTGGGGCCGCAGTGGCCCGGGGAAATCATGGGAAGAGATGCCTCAAGTCCACATGGGAGCACAGGCATGATCATAGGAGAAGGTTTCGCTGTGCTTGAAAAGCGTCCTGTCATATCCCCGCTCAGGCCTTGCATGGCGGGAGGCAAACTACCGGGTTAAAATGGGCTTCATCAGGAACGGCCTGCTGAGGGGCTAAACGGATATGATAGAACCCCAGTATACCTGATGTCCTCCTGGCGTCCCCTGTTATGCCCATAATACGAGACCCTGAAAAATCCCGATCTGGCTTTCATTCTCAGGGGAGGGGCTTTGTCATAACAGAAGGCAAAACTCCCCCGAAACGCTCTCGTGATGGTATTTTTCTATGTTGAGCGGAGCTACATAGGGCAGGCACGAGGCCTGCCCCTACACCTAAAACCATTATCAGGGGCGGATTTCCTTTGGCCGAGTTCTTGTTCCTGGCGGCCATGGTTCAGGTTTACGGGGTTGGAAAACTCTCCTCGCGGAACTGAAAGTCTCCAAGCGTAGCGCAGGAGAGACCTTCGGTTCCGCCTGGGAGGAGATTTTGCGCAGGAAATGGGTTAAAAATATATGAAATTGTGAGATCTCAGATCATCTCAGGGCCAAAGCCTCCTCCAGTCGTGACGAAAGCTCCTGAACCAGGTTTTCCCATGAAAATGCCCTTGCTTTCTCGGGGTCCGGGAGCATCAGCCTCCCATCTCGCCAATCATTGAAAACCCGGATAACCGCTTCACTTACCGTTTCTGGCTCATCCGGGTCAGCCAGGTATGCGCTGTTTTCCGCCAGGAAATTCCATATCCAGGTTTCCTTCGGCACGACACCGAGGATTGCCCTTTGGCTTCCGATCGCCTCAAAGGTCTTTCCGGGCGATATAATCTCGTAATGTGGCCCTCTGGCTGAAAGGATGAGTAGCGCGTGCGCTGAGGCCGCTACCCTCATTGCCTCGGAGTGGGGGAGATAGTCGGATTCGCGGACGAGGAACCTTCCCGCGAGCCTTCGGATGAGGGCCTTTGCCTCCGGGGATTTGTTCCCGACGAACGAGAACTCAACCGGAAGATCGTCTGGCAAGGACATCAATCCCCCGAAAAGCCCCTCGGGCCTCTTGTGCTCGCCGAACATGCTCCCCAGGTAAGCAATGTGAAGCCGTTGACCTGTTGGCGCGGGTGAGGAAGGCATCTCTCCAGGATCGTAGCCAAATGTGATGGTTGTGAACCTCCCCTCTGGATAACGTGCGGCAAGCGCGTCCTCCATCGCGGGGTTCACCGCGACGGTCAGCCTGGCCTTTCGGATTATCCTAGCCTCAGCCCTGGTGGTTAGCCACCGGTGCAGGGGCGTTGGATACATCTCGTAGACATCCTCTGCCCACGGGTCCCAGAGGTCAACAGCAAAGGGAATTCCTGTCCTGTCCGAAACCCTCTCAGCGAGCAAAATGTCCGTGTATGGCGGCGCGCAAGCGAGAATGAGATCCGGGACTATTTCTTTGACCAAAGCCTCAAGCCTGCCGGCCTCTCTGAGCCAGAATCTCCTTGAGTCCGGCCAGAGGAACAATCTGGCAATCCTCTTGCCGAGGGTTGATACCCCCGGAGGTGCGGAGGAGCGGAGCTCTGACCCGCGCGTTCTCAGAACCACAGGCCCGGCGCTATCCGTTTCAGGCTTCCCGAATGATTCGTCCTTCGCGGGCCCCCCCGATGTGAAGACCCATACGCTCCAGCCGTGGTTGGGAAGGAGCCTTGAGAACCACAGGGGCCTCACCGCGCCTATTGACCACGAGTGCGGCGGGTAAAAGTATGAGACCAGGATAAGTTTTTTCAAATCAGAGAATATTATGGGCCCTGGTAAGAGGAGCGTTCAACCCTCGCACACTATTATGGGCGGAGGAACCATGTTCAACATATTCGGGAACAAGAGGAAAAAGAAAGGCCTGGGTTGGCTGAGGGTGTTTTCCTTTCGTCTCGGTCAGAGGAACAGGGACAACCCCGCGGAGCTCCTTGAGGGCTATGACGGTTTCATTTTCGCGTGCGTCAATATCATCGCTTCCAGAGTCGCGGGAGCGAAAATGAGGCTATATACGAGGGACCGTGGCTCCGAAAAAGAGATAACCGACCATCCCCTCCTTGACCTCCTCAGGGAACCTAACCCATACATAACCCAATACTCTTTCCTTTATCTAACACAGGCCTGGATGGAGCTCGCGGGGAACGCCTACTGGGTCAGGGTTGGTCAGGAGCTCTGGCCCCTTCCGCCCCAGTGGGTCAGGGTTGTTCCGGGAGATTGGCCCAGGGTGGTAAATGGATACCTCTATGGCCCCCCCTGGCTTTCGGAGCCCATGGCATTTTCTGACGAGGAGGTCATCCACTTCAAGCGCCCGAATCCTCAGGACCCCTTTTACTATGGCGCATCAACACTGCGAGCGGCTTTCGGCGAGACCGAGTTCTGGCGGCTCGCTGGAGAATACAGGGCCAGACGCCTTGAGAACGGAGGGGTCCCGCCCGCGGCAATGATAATATCAGAAGAGGCGAATCCGGATGATATGGACAGGATAAGGGCGGAGTTTGAGCGGCTTCACAGGGGAACGGCCAACGCCGGCAGGCCCGCGATACTCCCGCCGGGAACGGATGTAAGGCTCCTTGAAGTCCCAGCAATAGATAGGGAATTCGCGGAGGCCCTCAGGCTCACCAGGGAGAACATTCTCGCGATATTCGGGGTTCCTGGCTCAAAGCTGGGTCTCGTCCAGGATGTGAACCGGGCCAACGCTGAAGCCAATGACCTGACATTCCTGAACGAGGTGATAAGGCCTCGTCTGCGTTTTCTTGAGGACATTCTGAATTCCGAGATAGCATACCTGTTTGGCGATTCGCTTGCCTTGCGTTTTGACGACCCCTTGCCGAGGGACTGGGAGTTTGCTCTTAGAAAGGTGGAGACCCTGGTTACCCTCGGCGTGATGAGCCTTGACGAGGCCAGGAGGGAAATGGAGCTGGATTAGAACTTTTAGGATATTTGATGCTGGCAGGGCCGGTTTGTCCGGCCTTTTTGTATTTTTCCGCCTGGCCACACCGGAGCCACTTGTGGCTCCGGTTTAAGTTGGTTGGCGGCCAGACCAGCCCCCTCGGCCAAAATCCCTTTTCCGGGAACCCCGAAATCTCCGGAATCCCCTCCGGGAACCCAGAAAAACGATCAGCTTGCAACGGGGGGGCCACCTGTATTATAATCCAGATCCTGCGCGAACGAGTCTCAATAAGAAAAAGGAGTGACATGGGGTCTTCTTATCCCACAAGGATCTCCCGGTTTTCAAACAGATCAGGAAACCCGTTTCTGCCCGCAAATTTTTGGTTTTTTCGGCCCCTGAAATCCTCATCAGGAAAGGGTTTCCGATTCATGCAGGATCTGGGTTCTATCAACCGAAAGCCTCATAAGGCACGAGAAAACACGGACGCGCTTCTGGGGGGTCTCGTTAGAGGGGACCTTCTAGAGCCTCACCCCTATAACCTTTTCCCTGAGCAGGACCACGGCGCCGAGCCTGGCGCCCCTGGCCTTGACGACATATCTTTTCTCGGCGCAGGAGACGAGGCCCTTTCCCCCGGAGCCAGCCCTTGAGTGTTCCAGCGCGAGCCGGGCCGCGAACAGGATGTCTTCCTCAGGGACATCGCGGCCCTCTGTCCTCAGGATCACATGCGCGCCGGGGGAATCCTTGACATGGAAGAACAGATCGTTGGGCTTTGCTATCTCAAAGGTTATCCTGTAGTTGCTTTTTGCTGATTTGCCAACCAGGACCGTGAAACCGGAGGGGCTTTTGAACTCAAGCCACGGGGGGCCAGGGGGCTCTGGCTCGGACTCCTCGGGACGCGGAGGCTTCGGCGCGCCATTGGCCAACATCTTCTTCAACCTGGCGACCCCGCGCTTTGCCCTCTTGTATCTCTCAAAGTATTTCTCCGCGTTCTGCCCGGGGGTTAATTTAGGGTTAAGGGGGATCGTCAGGTCCCCAGCCACCAGCTCCGATACACCCGGAGCTATCCTGTGGAGGTTCGCCATGATGGCCTGGCCCATCGCGTAAAATTTGCCGGCCTTTTCCTTCTCCTCAGCAAGCCTTTTTTCAAGGGTTCTGAGCCTTTTCGCCTCGGATTCCTCGTGATCCTGTTCAGGTGCTGAACCGGCTGGAAGCCTGAAGAAAGCGTCCACTGCCTCGGAGTAATGGGGAAACTCAATGGCCTCAGCGTCAACCTCGTGCTCCACCGGCGCGGGGAAAATTGGTTCGCCCTCCACGAGGTATAGCCTGGGAGAAGGGGATGAGAGGGCGCGGTTGAGGTATGAGGAAAGCGCGTCCTCAGGCCGGGTTCCGATTTTTTTCAACTCATCAGCCAGATGAGGCGCGTATCTTTCCAGGTAATCAAGGAGCTCCTGGCCACGAAGAGCAAAAGCGTTCCTCGGCTTTGGTGGAGGGGAATTGTAGGTCCGGCCCGGAACGATGACCCTTTCCTTTGATTCGCCGGTTCTTACTCGTCTCAGCGCGTCAATCACGACCCTCGCTCCGTCAACAAGAAGGACATTCCCGTATCTCCCTGTCAGCTCCGCAACCAGGAGCAGTTCCTCTCGTTCGCCCAGGGGATTGGCTCTCTCAAACCACAGGTCAATTATCCTCTCGCCCTGCCTGGCAGAGGCCCTGAGGAACCTCGTGCCGCGGAGGAATTTTCGCCAGTTGTGCTGAGGGAGATCTGGCATTCGCCATATCCCGTGAAACCTCGCGCCGGGGGGCCTGGCCTTGATATATATGCCCCTCCCCTTGAAGGATAGCATGAGTTCAAAGCCACGGCCAAGGACATCGGAGACAAAAAGCCCTCCCATGGCCGAGCTTATTTCCCTTGAGATAAGGAGCGCGTCTATTTCCGAGAAAACCCAGGCCGGCATTTCTCACCAAAAACAGGGACAGAGAGGTCCCTAGAAGGTCTTGAAGTGATACTTGACCGAAACAGAGCCGAAGAGGCCGGTTGGCACGCCACCGATGAAATAAGGCCCCTCAAACAGGAGTTCCTTGTTTATGTAACCGTCTATCAGGAGCTCTTCTATATTTATGCCAAGGCCGAAGTTGTAGTAGAAAGGAACCACGGATTTCGCGTTCTCGCCGGATTCCTCCGCGCCCCAGAGGTATTTGCAAGCGCCCATCCTGAAGAGGAGAAACCTGGTGACCGTGGCCTCAAGACCGCAGGAACCGGAGACACCCTCAAAGGTCGTCCCCGTGGCGGACTCGTCGTATCCGAAGTAATTCAGGCCCGCTATGATGGTGTAGCCAGAAACAGGGGTAGTGTTGAAGCCATAGCTGGCGCCGAACTCCTTGTATGTGTTGGATGTGTTCAGGTTGTCCGAGAGGTCATCGTCATAGTAGTATAAGGATATTACCATAGCGGTCTGGTCAGATATTGGCCAGAGGCTCCTCGCGTGGAATTCCATGAAATTGCCA
>CBFGJU010000233.1:8068-9940 GCA_965649155.1 Caldifarciminota bacterium
TGGCCGCGGCCGCGGAGTCGTTCCTCGCGGTCATTGAACCATAGGATAACGAGGCCTCGGTTGGGGAACCTTCTATAAGCCAGCCTATACCAAACCTGCCGTAGAGAAGATCGCTCCTCTTGAGAACATCATCATCCGGGTTGGAGACATACCTTCCCATGTAGCCAGCGTGGAAACCCAAAAGGAGGTTTCCCAGGTTCTTGAAGTAGCCAGCCTCCGCGCCTGGGTCAGGGGTGTAGCGTGAAGGAATGCGCCATGACAGCGGGCCGCCAGGGGATTTGTTCGGGGTCAGGAAGAACATGCCGAACCTGGCCTCGTCACCAACCTCAAGGTTCAAACGGAAAAACCCTTTCTTGAAATCCCCGGTTCCCAGCTCGCCCACCACCGTGTTGGGGAAAAAGTATGCCTGGGTGGGGTATA
Source organism: Caldifarciminota bacterium (assembly GCA_965649155.1). GTDB lineage: Bacteria > Hydrothermota > Hydrothermia > JBDRYB01 > JBDRYB01 > JBDRYB01. The sequence goes on from CBFGJU010000233.1 coordinate 8,489, forward strand.
TCTCGATGTTGCCATCATCTATGAGATAATCGCCAAATCCTCCCAGGGTGATGACCCTGGTGTATGTGGCCCATGCGAAACTAGCCAGTGCCGCAGTGGTGAAAAGGTTTCTCAACATCTCTTTTCCTCCGTCAGGCCTTAAGGATAATGGAGAACCGCGGACCGGGGCAATCCTAGGGGTGCCAGGCGTGAGAAACGAACCAAAGAGGAATTCAGGGATTTATAAGGTATCCGAGAACCTTTTCGGCTACCTCCAGCGCGGCCTTGGGCCTGCCACGCTCTTTTGCTATAGCCCTCATCCGGTCAAGCCTTGCCTGGTCGCGTATTATCTCCGCCACGAGATCCGCGGCCTCATGCGCGTTCCTTGCCCTTACGCCAGCCCCCCATTCCGAGATGATCCTCGCGTTGCCTTCTTCCTGGCCAGGAATGGAGTCATAGAAAACCATCGGGAGGCCAGAGGCGAGGCACTCCGAGCTTATTATGCCGCCACCCTTGGTCACGATGATGTCACAAGCGCACAGGAGCGATGCCATGTCCGCGAAGACTCCGAAAACCTTTCCTTTTATGGCGTGCTTGGCGAACAGGCCCTCCATCTTCTTTCTCATGCGCTCGTTGTTCCCGGTGACGACAAGCAAAAAGGCGCCGGAATCCCTGAGAGCCAGGGCTATTCTGCCGACAGGCGTGACCCCCTGGTTGCCGGACATGAGCAGAACCACCCTGTCATCCGGAGGCAGGCCGATCTTTGCCCTGGAATCCTCGCAGGGAGGCGGTTCCCAGAACATGCTCCGGATGGGTATTCCTGTCATGTGTATATTCTCGGCCGGAAAACCCCTGGCCAGGAGGGCATCCCGTATCTCCTCGGAGGCGACGAAATAGGCGCGGGCCTTTTCCGAAAACAGAAACGGATGATAGACATAATCGGTCACAACGGCAAAGGTGGGCGCGAGCCTGACAGCCGCCCTGGTCACGCACAGGTGGGTTGAGATAACGGCGTCTGGCGAAAGGCGTCTCAGTTTCGGAATGTTGGAACTGCAGAACAGCGCGTCCATCATGCTCTCGGAAAGCCTGCTCCTGAAGGGCGGCCAGTAGTAGAATGCTCGCCAGAGCCAGTGCGCGTGCTTGTTGGTGAAGATGTAGAACGAAGGAGGGAACCGCTCCAGCGGACACCCGGAGTTCAGTATGGTGTCAAACTGAATGACCTCGTTGTCCTGCGAGAGGGACGAGAGGGCTTCAGCTATTGCCCGGGCGGCCATTGTGTGGCCGGAGCCATAGGCCATTGAGGAGACCACGACGCGCAAGGCGAGAGTTTAAACCGGGCGTTGAAAAGGCTTCAAGTCCGGCAAGGGTAGCCGGATCGTTGACACCGCGCGAGCTCAAAATACAAAGCTACCCAAAACTCAGGAATGAGATCTGATGTAAAGCTACCGAAGAGCTCCGTGTCCCTTGTCCTGT
>CBFGJU010000234.1:0-2312 GCA_965649155.1 Caldifarciminota bacterium
AATGGTTTTAATGTAGGGGCACCCCTTGTGGGTGCCCTATCAGGCCCCGTGCCTGGCCAGGGGCAAGGCTAGCCCCGTTCCCACAACCCCTTCAAGAGAGAGTTTCCGATTCATGCAGGATCTGGGTTATGAAATATTCAAGAGGTGAGAAAATGGGTAAGGGTAAGGATCTGATCTGGTGGCAGTCGGCGGCCAGGAGATAATATAATTTCTCCCTTGTCGTGTTGATTGAAAAGGCCCTTGAGAGATTCTCCGGATTCCGGGTCGGGGTCATCGGCGACCTGATCCTGGACAGGTATATTTTCGGGGACGCGGAGAGAATATCTCCGGAGGCACCCGTTCCTGTCGTCAGGACAAAGGATCAGCGGGATGGGCCCGGCGGAGCGGGAAATGTAGCCGCGAACCTCGTGGCCGCGGGGGCAGATGCTTTTCTCTTTGGCGTTGTGGGTGATGACCCGGAAGGAACCGAGCTCGTTACCCTCCTGGAAAAGGGTGGCATAAAGGCCAGTGTCCTGGTTGAACCGGGAAGGCCAACAACCCTGAAAACCAGGGTGATAGCGCAGAGCCAGCAGGTAATCCGCATAGACAGGGAGCTTTGCTCCGAGATAGCGCAGGGCCTGGCCGAGGAGCTGGCCCGGGCAGTCGCGGGAACCAGGCTGGACGCGCTTGTAATAGAGGACTACGACAAGGGAACCATGACCCCGTGGCTCATAGAAAGCCTCAAGGAAACCATGGCCGGCAAGCTGATCTCCGTTGACCCGAAGTCCGCTCGGTTCAGGCAATACTCCGGGGTCGGGCTTTTCAAGCCAAACAGGAGGGAATTCCTTTCCGAGGTCAGGGCAAGGGACGACATAGCCTCAATAGCCGCGGCCGCGGCGAGGCTCAGGGAGGAGATGGAGGCTGAGAGGCTTCTCATCACCCTCGGCGCTGAAGGGGCAATAGCCTGCGACGCGGGAGGGGCATTGCATGTTCCGGCTCTCAGGAGGGAAGTCTATGATGTTACCGGCGCCGGGGATACGGTGATAGCATACGCAACCCTGGGCCTCCTATACGGGCTGAGCTTTGCCGAGTCCGCGTGCCTGGCCTCGGTGGCTGGGGGCATAAAGGTGGGCAAGTTCGGGGCCGCTCCGGTCAACCGGGACGAGGTCCTGGCTGTCGCGAGGGCCGAATGGGATAACCTTATGGCAAAAACGAGGGAACTGCCTTGAAATTTCTCAGACAGGATATATCTGGCACCTTTGGTTTCGGGATAACAGAGATAGAGAGGCTCAAGGCCAAACTGGACCAGAACGAGTGCGCTCGCGACCTGCCCGATGACCTGAAGGAGCTCCTGAAGGAGGAGCTCTTCCGGTTCCGGATGAACAGGTATCCCCAACCCAGGGACTACTACGAGGCCAAGGAGATATTCGCGGAGGCTTTGGGTCTCAAGCCGGAGAACATCTTTCTAACTGTCGGATGCGACCAGGTCATCATAATGGCATTCTGGCTCGCCGGCGGGCCCGGGCGCAAGACCCTGATATTTGAGCCCACATACCCAATGTATGCGCACACCGCGATGATCACCGGGACAGAGGCCATGAGGGTTAACCTCGGCGCGGATTTCGCTTGGGACACCTCTTATTTTTTGGATGGACTTCACCTGATAAGCATAGTCTCACCGAACAACCCGACGGGCCAGCTCGCTGGGGACGAGATAGTTGAATCCGCTCTGAGGACAGGCGTTTTCGTCTTCGTTGACGAGGCATATCACGATTTCTCCGGCAAGACATACTCCCGGTTCCTTGAGAACTATGAGAACATGATGATCGGTCGCTCTCTCGCAAAATCAGGCCTCGCCGGAACCAGGCTTGGCTACGGAATCACCAGGCCGGAGATAGCCAGGCTCGCGGAAGGGCTCCTGTTCATACCCTATCACCTGAACTTCCTGCAACTGGCGGTCGCGAGGGCGTATCCTGGATTGAAATCCTTTCTCGCGGACTGGGCAAGGGATGTCAACTCGGAAAAGGAGAGACTATACCGGTTCTTTGACCAGGAGGGTATAGCATACCAGAGGAGCTATGCCAACTTCGTGCTGTTTAGGGTTCCGGATCCCAAAAGGACATACGATTGCCTTCTGGGCGAGTGCATCAGGATAAGAAACACTTCCTCAATGAAGGGTCTTGAAGGCTGGCTCAGGGTGACCATCGGAACGCCAGAGGAGATGGATTGCTTCATGTCCGCGCTGAAAGCCGCACTGTAATTGATGATTCTGGAAGTCACGCCGTGGAAATGCGCCGGACCGATGGCCTTGATCTTCCGGCCGGAAAACCTTA
>CBFGJU010000235.1:0-2302 GCA_965649155.1 Caldifarciminota bacterium
GAAGCTCGCGGAGACCGAACGCAAGCTATCGGAGGCTCAGGAGAAACTCAAAGAGGTGAACAAGGAGGATCAAAGATGAAAAACTTAAAAAGCTTGGCCCTGGCTATAGTTGGCCTCATATGGCTCGCTGGAATGGACTGCGGAGCGAGGCCACAGGACCTGAACCTGAGATACATGGTAAGGGACATGGGCGGTTCCATAGAGCTGATGTGGGACGGAGCCGAGGATGTGGTTGATTTCCTTCTCTATAAGGATGATTCGCTCATAGATACCCTGCCTCCGGAATCTCTCCACTATGTCTTTGACAGCACCATGATAGGCAAGACATTCAGGGTCGTTGCCGAGGGCGCTAGACTTGAGGGAAATCTTGATCTCACGCCATATGTGGACTCCTTCACCCTATACGAAAAGGACTACTCAGACACCACCCCTTGCGCTGTGGCGTTTGACGCGAACGGCCATTATCGCCTCTACGGTATGGGAACCGACACCATCAACTGGTGGAATGCCATCCAAATAGTCCTCGCGGATACCTTCAGGGATTCCGTTGACCTTGCCAGCATAAGACTCGTCTCCGCGAGCCTCTTCGGGATGAACTACACCGCGGCATTCGCTCCGAACACCCAGAACTACGCGCCAACGCCGAACCCCGACGATTCTCTCTTCGCGTACAACTACTCCGCCTTCATAACCTCCGGCGAATACGCGGCCTGGCTCTGGGCTCCTGATTACAAATGGAGCACGGGAAGCAACTTCGTCCGGCTCACCATAACCAACATTGACCCTGCGGGTTCGGTGAGCTTCAGATACGCATACCAGACCGGGCCAGGGCTGAGGTGGTTCCCGTATTAGTTGGGGTTTGATAGTTCTTGGTTCCCCCTTCTGAACAACCTGGCCGGAATGTTTTCGGAAAGGCCTTGAGCAAAAGATACCTTATAAATGGAGGCACACCCCTCCGGGGAGAGACAGAGGCCCTTGGAGCTAAAAACGCCGCGCTACCCCTTCTGGCCGCGTGTATCCTGGTTCCTGAGCCGGTGGTTCTGGAGCGCGTTCCGGATGTTCAGGATGTCCTTACAATGGCCGAGCTCCTCGCGAACCTCGGCATACGCATAGAGAGGAAAGGGAACTGCTCCTGGCTGGTGGATGCCTCTAATATAGAAAACCACCACGCTCCCTATGAGCTGGTCTCGCGGATGAGGGCATCCACTTACATCATGGGTCCCTTGCTGGCCCGGCTGGGAAAGGCCAGGGTCGCCCTGCCCGGAGGGTGCTCTTTCGGCCCCAGACCGATAAACTTTCACCTGGATGGGCTTTCCAGAATGGGTGTATCAATGGAGACCGAGCACGGGGAGATATACGCCACATGCAAGGAGCTCCGTGGCATGGAAATGGAGTTCTCCGTGCGTTCGGTTGGCGCGACCGCGCACCTCATGATGGCCGCGGCACTCGCGAGAGGAAGAACCCTCATACTCAACGCGGCCGAGGAACCAGAGGTGGTCGCGGTTGCTGATTTCCTCAGGGCGTGCGGCGCGCGCGTCAGGGGCCCGGAGGGCGGTATCCTTGAGATTGATGGCACTGACAGGCTCTCATCCCCCGGAACATTCCGAAACATTCCGGACAGGATTGAGGCCGGCACTATTGCAGTTGCTGGTTTCATAACCCGCGGCGACATCAGGATAAACAAGGTCAACCCGAAGGACATGCTACCCCTACTAACCATCATGAAGGCTATGGGTGCGGAAATTGAGCAGGGGTCTGATAGCATAAGGGTTATCGGCGAACAGAGGCCCCTCGCGCATGACATAGTCACGAACCCGTATCCGGGTTTCCCCACTGACATGCAACCCGCTATAATGACTGCCCTGGCCATTGCCGATGGTGTTTCCGTGGTGACCGAGACCATTTATCCGGACAGGTTCAAACACGCCTTTGAGCTGGTTCGGCTCGGAGCGGATATAGTAGTTGATGGGACAGGCAGAGCGATAATAACTGGCGTGGGAAAACTCTCTGGTGCGCCAGTTGAAGGCGCGGATCTCAGGGGAACAGCCGCGCTTGTCCTGGCCGGCCTCGTTGCTGAGGGCGAGACCGAGGTCACGGGCATAGAGCACCTTGAGAGGGGCTACCAGGATTTTGGTGCAAAGCTCAGCGCGCTGGGAGCAAGAATAGAGACAATGTAGACAGCAGGCCTCAGCGCTTAGCCTTTTAGCATTGATATGATTTCCGAGGATTTCCCTTTGGTTTTAGCCGATAACCGGATGCCAGATTTAATTTCGCCACCAAACTGAAAACTGGCAAATATAAT
>CBFGJU010000236.1:0-2292 GCA_965649155.1 Caldifarciminota bacterium
CCGGGCCTCCGCGTTCAAGAAGACCGGCTGACCGGATAGGGCATCGGTTGCCCATACAATCAGGCTCATCCTGCCGGAGAGGGCGCGACTGATAAACTCAGAAACTATTATCCTGTATAGCTCGCCGCCTGAGGCAGTGTTCTGGGCCCAGAGCTCCGGGCACGCTACATAGACATTCCCCTCCCTGCTGAAGACAACCGGCCACGATCCCGCTGTCAATATTATTTCCTGGGCTTGGTTTGCTGGAACCTTCCAGAACCGGGTCAGGGGCGGGAGATCAACGAGTAGGCTATCCGGGACAGGCGAACCCGCGGGGGCCTTGAGGTAAAAACCACTGCCCCTGTATTCCGAGGCAGAGGGTATTGCCCAGTTATCTCCTACCATGAAAACCAGGCAGGGCTTGCCAGCCTGATATTTACCGAGCTCCTTTTTGCTCCCTATGAGCACCAACGCATCAGCGTCCCTTGACGGCCCTGGAGAATCTAGAACCGTGTCCCCTCTCATTTCTGCCCATTTCCCTCCTGCCAGGCGCACGAAAGTCCTCATTCTGATGCTCGGGGCCCCCTCAGCCGCCCTCCTTACAGCGCCAACATCGGGCCACGGCCCCTCGGCTATCAAAACGACGCTGAAGCCTCCCTCCTCAATGTTTATTGTCCTGGCGCGAGAATTATCTTCTGTGGCATCTTCCTTTACATCCGGAGCCGGAACGAACCTGACCCCCAATCCTGTCTGGCCCGATCTTTTAGCCAGAAGGCTGAACCTCAGGAAACCCCGACCCTCTCTCAGAAGCAATGGCGTATCCTTTACCACCTCTCCCCCCAGTGAAACAAGGCACCTCCCGCGCCAATCTCCGCCGCGGAGGGCGTAATCAACGGTCATGGGGAATTCCTGTCCCTGGTTGACCCTTCTGGGGGTCTCAAGGCCTATAACGGACATGTTGAACCTACGGCTTTTTGGCGGGACAATTGCTATGACAGGAGCGCGGGAAGAGGCCTCCGATGGCGCGTTGTGGAGCCCGTCTGATAATAGGATGCAGGCGTCCGCGCCGCGGCGGAGGGCCAGGCTCAGGTCAGTGTAGTCCGAGGAATCAACCGAAAGGGGCAAGGCTGGATCTGGTATGAGCCTCCCGGAGACGCCGATCGTTTCCTTTTTGCCGGGCAGGGAACGGACCACCTTTAGGAGTGAATCCTCCCACGGGATTACTTCACCCATGCTGGGTGAGAGATCGAGAATGACCAGGACTTTTGGTTCGGTGGGAATCCCGCCCTTTATCCGCGGGTTCACAAGCAGGACAACCAGCGCGGCCATTGCCAGGGCACGCATGAGCAGGAGATACCAGGGCCCACGCCTGTATAGGAGGAAGGATGAGCCAGTGGCGAGGGCAAGGGCTACGAGGAAAAGGGTCATGACGATCTGGTTCAAGTTTGGGGAGAGAGGATCTTCAGGCCCAGGGTCTCAAATTTTTTGAAGTCCTTGACATTATTTGTCACCAGAGGGATTCCAAGTTCCAGGGCGGTTGCGGCTATCCAGATGTCAGACCAGTGTGTGCGGGGCTTGACACTGGTTTTCTCAACAAGATAAATGGCTATGGAAACAGCCCTGTGTATCAAGCTAGTAGAGGAGTGGTAAACTTCATACTTTGCCAGGCATTCCTTCCAGGTGGCAAGAAACTGGTGGCGCTTCTCGTCTGATGCAAACCAGAATTCTATTTCAAGCACAGTGGCGAATGAGAGCACTATCTTTTTATCTTCCAGAAGCTCTTCAAAGTTCGCGAATTCGCTTGCTCCCCTCAGCATAAAGCTCAGCACATCCGTATCCAGCACTATCGCGTTCAATCCTCATCCTCCTCACCGCTTCCCCAAAGGATTTCTCTGATCTCTTGAAGTTGACTTTCGCTGGGCATATCGGGTATCATTCCCACGAATCTCTTGAAATCCGTCGGCTCAAGGCGTTCTCTGTCTTCCCATGGGAAAAGCTCGGCTTCGGGTGATATGGCTTCAATGTGAAAACGAATTATCCTTTCTGTTCTCTTGTCTATCTCGGCAGAGCCCTTTACCTTTACATTTCTCCTGAATGGATGAAGGTGGTCGTATATCTTTTCCCCAAGAGATGGCGGATAGGAACATCTTATCTGGCCTATGTGTGGGTTTATCAAGAGGCATTTCTCCTTGGAATCCCTGAAATCAGCCTCTACCAGCTTGCCCACCAGTATCATTGGTTTGATAAAGGGTTTTTCCAGAAATGCCTGGAACGCGTGATAACTGGATTCGCTGTAGACCCTTTCGCGTCTTT
>CBFGJU010000237.1:0-2285 GCA_965649155.1 Caldifarciminota bacterium
CACTCCTGCGACGCGGAGAACACGCCTGTTTCCGCTTGCCGGGACGCGCTGGACAAGGGCCTCGCCGGGGTGGTTTTCACGGATCACCTGGAAACGAGGCCATCTGACCTTTGCCACGGACATTTCAGGTTCCCGGATGCCATCAGTGACTACAGGCTAGCGGCCGAAGAGACCGGCCTGTCGGTTGGCTATGGCCTTGAGATAACCTATTGCTCGGAATCGGCCAATGAGATAAAGATGGCCATAGCGGAGCTGTCGCCGGGGTTCAGGATAGGGGGCGTCCACTACACTGGAACCGAGCTTGTGGACGAGTGGTTCAAAACCGCCGAGGATCTTGAGCCGTATTTCGGGGAGATTCTCAAATGCGCGTCATCAGGCCTGTTTCATTGCCTTGCACACCTGGACTACTTCAACAAGATAACGGACAGGTTCCGGGACTACACGACGAGATACAGGCCATGGATTGACGAGATAATAAAGGCCCTCCTTGACACGGGAACACTGCCGGAAGTCAACACATCATCGCTGAGAAGGGGCCTTGCGCAACCCATGCCGGGGCCGGATTTCCTGCAATTATACCGGAAAGCGGGAGGAGAGAGGGTTTATCTGGGTTCTGACGCTCACAGGCCCGGAGAGGTTGGCTATGGATTTGAAACCGCGCTGAAGATGATTCGCGCGGCAGGCCTCTCGGTCCAGGAGCCGCCTGAGGAATGTTTCGTCTTCTGAAAAATCAGGAGAACGAGGTTTTCGGCCGGCAGTTAGAAATCTTCTCAATATTGCAATACACCAACAAAATATCTTATAATTTGGTTATGACTATAAGAAGCTCCTTGCCCATTCTCCTGTTGGCCCTTTCCTGCCAGAACGAAGAAAGGGCACCTGTCGCGGCAACGATATATCCCCTGACAACCATAGCAAGGGCAATAGCCGGAGACGAGCTCCGGGTTGTGGGGGTTGTTCCGCCGGGCGCGAACCCTCACGCATACGAACCAACGCCAAAAGGCGTTGCCGCTCTGTCGGGTGCGAAGGTAGTCATCTACGCTGGTCCCTTGATGGAGCCGTGGGTTCCGAGAATAGGCACCCGAGCGGTCCTGGTTGACGCGTCCGAGGCCGGAAACATGCTGGTCAGCGATCCCCATGTCTGGCTTGATCCTGAGAGGGGAAAGCTGATAGCCGCGGCCATAACCGAGGCATTCTGCCAAGCCTGGCCGGAGAAGAAGCAGGTGTTCCGGAGCAATCTCGCTATCTTCAGCGAGCGGGTTGACAGCTTTGACGCGTGGTTCAGATCAGAGCTTTCGGGGGTCAGCGACAGGAGGTTCGTTTCGGTTCACCCAGCGTGGAGGTATCTTGCCGCGCGCTACGGCCTCTTGGAGGTCGCGAGCCTGGGCGAGGGCGAGGGGTCAGAGGTTTCGCCAGCAACCCTGACCAGCACGATAGAGATCATGAAAAAGGAGGAGATCCGCGCGGTCTTCGGCGAGATGGGGTCAGCGTCCCCCTACACCAGAACCCTGGAACATGAGGCCGGCGCGAAAGTGGCCATGCTTGATCCTATCGGGGATCCGGGCGACACCGCGAGGGATGATTACATTGATCTTCTCTACTACAACGGGAGGGAGATCCTCCGGGTTCTCAGATGAACGCTCTGAGCATAAAAGATCTGAGCCTTGAACTGGGGGGCAGGGAGGTTTTATCCAGGATAAACATGGAGGTCGCGGAAGGGTGGATAGCGGGAATAATGGGCCCGAACGGCGGAGGGAAGACAACGCTCCTCAGAGCGATCCTGGGCATACTGAAGCCGTTATCAGGGGAGATCAAGGTTTTTGGCCTCCAGCCGCGCGAAGCTGTGAAAAAGGGCCTGGTTGGATACCATCCGCAAAGGCAGACCAGGAGCCTCCTGCCCCTTACCGCGCTTGAGGCTGTCAGGATAGCTGGCAGATCAAGCAAACGCGAGGCAATGGCGGCCCTTGAACTCGTCGGGATGGCGGAACACGCGGGCCGCTCGTTCTGGGAGCTCTCCGGCGGCCAGGCGCAGAGGGTCTCTTTAGCAAGGGTCATGGTTGACAAGCCCCGGCTCATGCTCCTTGACGAGCCATCAACCGGGATAGACACCGTTAGTCAGGAGAACTTCTATAAACTGCTTTTGAAACTGAGGGCTGAGACCGGCGTGACCGTGATAATGACCTCCCACGATGTTGGTGCCATAGCCTCATATGTTGACCAGGTCTTCTGCCTGAACACGAGATTGCACTGCCACGGTCCAGCATCAGCTTGCCTGACCAGCAAGA
>CBFGJU010000238.1:0-2291 GCA_965649155.1 Caldifarciminota bacterium
CCTGGGAGAGGAGATGCCTTATGGCGAGATTGAAACAATAATGATGATGCTCGCGGTTATTGAATCCCTTGGACTTACCGAATACAAGGTTTCTCTCACGCCTCCTGGCTACGAGGGCAGGATGCTGGAGCGAGGGGGGTTGGACGCTAATTGGCTTGAGGCTCTTGGGCCGCTGATAAACCTTCTGGGAGAAAGGGCCATAATAGGCGGAGTTTTTCCTGCCAGCATGGGATATTACCGAAAGGTGCGGTTTCTCATCTACGCGAAAGGCGCGGGTGTTCCTATCGGGGCCGGTGGCAGGTATGATGGTGCAACCCCCGGGCTTTTGGGGACCGGGGGTTATCTGGACCTTGAGATACTAGGGAGAATGATATGTTCACGATAGCCATACCCAAAGGCAGGCTTCAGGATGAGGCTTTGAGTTTCCTCGGCAAATGTGGCTTCCCGATCGGAGAGAACTGGGGACGAAAGCTGGTTCAGGTTGTCAACGGTTACAGGTTTATCCTCGCGAAGCCGGCCGATGTCGCTGTTCTCGTGCGCGAGGGAGTCGCGCAGGCAGGGATAACTGGAACGGACATAATTGAGGAGACTCGCGCGGAGGTGATAAGGTTGAAAAGGCTGGGTTTCGGGTTTTGCCGCCTCGCTCTTGCTTGTCCGGAGACGCTTCCGCCGAAACCCTGGACAGTGGCAACCAGGTATCCCAATCTCGCGGCGAGGTTTCTGGGTTCGGGGGATAGGATCGTTGTGCTCAATGGAGCCGTGGAGCTCGCGCCCGGACTTGGCTTGTCTCATGCCATAGTTGATCTGGTTGCAACCGGAAAAACCCTTGAGGCGAATGGCCTGAGGGTGATAGAGTTCTTTCTTGATTGTGAGGCTGAGCTTATAGCCAATCCCGCGAGCCTAAGCTTCGGCTGGGAGGAATACTATGAAATGGCTCAACTTTGAGGATTTCTCTCGCGAACTCGCGAGAGAGGATTTTGACGAACGCACGGCCGTTGTGCAGGAGATTATCCAGGATGTAAAGGAAAGGGGTGACTCTGCCCTGGTGGAGTTAACCAGACGGTTTGATGATCCGGAATTCAAAGCTGAGGATCTGATCCTGGAACCCAAACCAACCCTATCGGGTGATATAGCAAAGCACATGGAAATGGCGGTTGAAAGGATAGCCTCCTTTGCTCGTGCCACTATTCCATGCGTCAATCATACAGGCAAATTCCCGCCGGGCACGAGCGTCAGGTTCGTTCCCGTTGAAAGAGCCGGCATATATGTCCCAGGAGGCAGGGCGCCCTATCCCTCGTCCGTGTTCATGGGTGTCATACCCGCGGTTGCGGCAGGAGTCCGAGAAGTATATGTCGTGAGTCCCCCGCGCCTTAACCCAGCCATAGTTCACGCCGCGTGGTTGGCCGGGGCAAAGGCCATATTCCAGGTAGGGGGGGCGCAAGCGATTGCGGCTCTGGCCTTTGGGACCGAAACCATACCGAAGGTTGATGTGGTGGCTGGGCCGGGAAACACCTATGTTCAGGAGGCCAAGAGGCTACTCTGGGGCAAGATCGGCGTGGACACAATAGCCGGCCCTTCGGAGGTGTGCGTCGTGGCAGATGATTCGGCTGATACGGAGCTTGTAGCGTGGGAGCTGGCCGCTCAGGCAGAACACGACCCTGACGCGAGGGTTTATCCGATACTGATTGATGAGCAACTCATATCCAGGGTAGAAGATTGTCTTGCCGAGATAATCCGGCAAAGCCCCAGGGCCGAGATCACCCAAGTGGCGCTCAGAGAGAGCTTCGGTCTAATCGCGAGGAGCGAGGACGAGGCAGTTCTCGCTGTGGACGCGGTCGCGCCTGAGCACCTGGTGTTGATGACGCGGAACGCGGAAGCCCTTGCCGACAGAATAAGGAGCGCGGGCGCCATATTTTTAGGAAGGTGGTCTCCGGTGGCCGCGGGGGATTATATAGCAGGGCCTTCGCACATACTTCCAACCGGAAGATGGGCGAGGTTCTCCTCTGGCTTGACCCCGATGAGCTTTATACGGGTTCAGGGGGTGATCGCCTGGACGCAAGAGGATCTGATGTTGGCCGGACCCTCGGCCGCGGCGATAGCTGAGACAGAGGGTTTTTGGGCGCACCAGAAGAGCCTGGAGGTGAGGATTGATCTACTTAAACAGCAATGAGTCCCCGTGGGACATATCCCATGAGGTCAAATCCGAGATAGCCTCCCGGATAGCCTGGAACCGTTATCCTTCACCCGAGAGCGAGGCTACCCTCACAAAGCGACTGGCCGAGTATCTCATG